>CAZJTL010000034.1:0-31426 GCA_964548905.1 uncultured bacterium
TGACTTATGACTTATGACTTATGACTTATGACTTCTGCCTCCTGCCTTCTGCCTTTTCTCCACCTACAAATTAGATTTTGACCAGCTTATTAGATAAGTCTGTGTTTAAGCCAAAAAGCTAGTAGGGGCATTGCCACAATATAGCCATATTTAGCACCGTAAATTAATCCTTTTTGTTCCAACCCTGCCAGTGCGCCTTGAAGTCCACCACCTTTAGAAAGTTGATGTCTGCGAATATATTGGCTAGCATGAGGACTGTCAGTAGGATCGATCGCTAAACTTTCCAAAACGCGAGCTTGGATCGGCGGTAGGAGTAAAAGCAGGGATTCAAAGGTTTGAGACAAATCTTCTACCAGAGCTAAAGTACTGCGGTGGACGTGATGTAATTGAATTTGGTTATCTGGCAGTTGGTATTTATAAACAGCTTGCGAGAGTCGATCGCCTTGACTTAGTGCTAGTACTTCAATCTGATACTCTAAACAAATGCGACGAGCTAGAGCGATCGCGTCGCCTAAATGTCCTTTGACATAGTCGAGAAATAAATCTAGGGCATCTACAGCTAGTTTTAATCCTTTGGCTGCCATAGCATTAACTAGCCAAGACTTCATTTCTGTAGGCGCGATCGGGGCTAGGGCAATTACTTGTAAGTTACTTTCATATGCCCAGGGTTCGGGAACAGAGGCAATAATCGCATAGTTAACATGGCTCTGTTGTTTGATTTCTTGACGTAAATAGGCTCCCCACTCTCCTAATCGATCCCAAGAACGAATGTGGGGGAAATTCTCAAACACGAAGACAACTCGACAATCAATCGATTCTGCGATAGTTTGTGCAAGAGTGAGCAAAGCTTGTAAGATTTGCCATTCTTGTTTGGGTGCAACCTGCCAAACAATTTGCTTCCCATCTGGCAAAGTTTGCCCTAATTTCAGTGAAAATTGTTCACTCCATTGTTCGATAATTGCTCTTTCAGTGGAGTTAGAAAAAGTCTCTAATAAAGCTTCTGCTAGTAATTCCAGAAAACGAGTCGAAGTTGTCGCTCGCAAACAATCTATTTCTACAATTCTAGCGCTGACTTGTCGAGCTGCATGACGTACTAGCGATCGCCTGCCACTCCCAGTAACACCAGCAATCATTAAATCTCCATCGGCTGCAAAGATTTGCCTGAGTTGCTGAAGTTCTTTCTGTCGGAGAGTTGGTTCGTAAGCAAACGAAGAGTGAGCGATCATCTGATTTAGAAGTAGTTTGAGAATATCGGAGCATTGATGCAAATAGCAAAGACTTTAATAAATAATTTTTAGATTGATTATTTAATTTTGATTAAATTTTGCACTATTTAGTAGTATACTATATAAAGATAAATACTATTTTTTAGTATCAAGCTTATGAATTTGATGACATTTGTATCATTAGCCGCAGGACTAGTATTGCTAGTCTTAGGTGCAGAAGGGTTGGTGCGCGGCTCTTCACGTTTAGCGGCAATTTTGGGCATTCCACCCTTAATTATTGGCTTAACTATTGTGGCTTACGGCACTAGTGCGCCAGAGATGGCTGTCAGTGTGATGTCCAGCTATGCAGGTAAAGCTGATATTGCAGTTGGGAATGTAATTGGCAGTAATATCTTCAATATCTTATTTATCCTTGGTATCTCTGCTTTAGTTGCGCCTTTAGTAGTGACTCGGCAATTAATTCGCTCGGATGTCCCAATTATGATTGGTGTATCGATCCTCATGCTAGTCTTCGGACTCGATGGCAAAATTAGCAGAGTAGATGGGATTATTTTATTTGTAGGCGGTATAGTTTACACTTTATCTTTGATTTACCAAGGCAGTAAACAGAAAAACAATAATGAAGATGATGAATTTGTCAAAGAGTATGGTCATGCTGAAACAATATCGCCACTAGTATGGGTGAAAAATCTAGGCTTTATTGTTGGTGGGTTAGCTTTGCTGGTATTAGGATCGCGCTGGTTAGTAGATACTGCCATTACCATTGCTCGCTCTTTAGGAGTTAGCGAACTGTTAATCGGACTGACGATTGTTGCTGCTGGTACTTCTTTGCCTGAATTGGCTACTTCAGTAGTTGCTACTATACGTGGCGAGAGAGATATTGCTGTTGGTAATGTTTTGGGTAGTAATATTTTTAATATCTTGGCAGTCTTAGGTTTATCGGCGATAGTTTCCCCTAATGGGATTGATTTTTCTGCTGCGATCGTGCGATTCGATGCTCCTGTAGCGATCGCTGTTGCCTTTGCTTGTCTGCCGATCTTTTATTCTGGCAGTAGAATTAACCGAGGGGAAGGATTGCTGTTTTTAGCTTACTACGCTGCTTACACTATCTATCTAATTATGGATTCTATCAATCACTATAGTCTTCCTATTTATACTAGTACGATGTTATTTTTTGTGATTCCCCTTACTGCCATCACCATTTCCATAGTGGCACTGTACCATCGCCGATCTAAACGGAGGTTAAAAAACAGTTAAGTTAGAAAGGAAAAATTAGTTTGACTTTAGTTCTCCGAGTAATTCGCGAATGGTAACGGCATCATCAGCATCAGGAGCGATCGCGAGATAAAGCTCTAAATTATCAGCAGCTTGTTGCCATTGCCCCATCTGGAAATAAATCAAACCGCGATCGCGAATTTCTCTAGGATTATTGGGGAATAACATTAAAATTCCTTCTGTGATTCTTAATGCCTTATTGAGTTCCTGAGTATTAATATAAATAAATTTAAGATTGGTGAGCATTCGTGCCAAAATTTGTCTGTTACTCACGGGTTCGAGAAAATAAGGCTTTAATTCTACTGGGTGTTGATAAACGTGCTGATAAATATTACTCAATCTTTCTTCGCAATCTTGCTTAAATAGTATTTCTCCCTTTTCAAAGGTATCGATAAAAATTTCTGCATTTTCAAATTCTGGACGAATCAAAAAATGTCCTGGCATACCAATGCCAACCATGGGGAAATCAATACGCTTGGCAATTTCTAAATAAACTACAGACAAAGAAATGGGTATTCCTTTACGGCTATCAATGACATCGTTAAGGAAACTATTGGCAGGGTTGTAATAATTTTCAGCGTTACCTCGATAACCCAAATCTTCAAATAAATAGCTATTAATAATTTTAATTATTTTGAGTGGATATTGCTCTTGTGGCAGTTTGATCTTAACTGTATCTGCCATCAAATCTAAGCGTTTGAGATAGCGATCGATATCTAAAGCAGGATATTCTGTCTGAGCAAAAGTAAGAGCCGCTTTTGCTAAATTAATGCTTTCGTCTTGGCGATCGACTTCATAATAGAAGTTTTGCCATCCGATATTAAAATCCATAATGAATAAGTCTAGATTATTTAGATTTTGTCCATTCTTGGCGATCGAACGGTCAATTTACGAAAAAAAAGGATTATTAAGATTTTTTTAAGAGTGTCTAAGTCTAGTATAAATCTGCTTGGGTAATTTGCCAGTAGTTGAAGAGAGGGAAGGTGTAGAGGTGAGAGAAGCGGAGGAGATGAGAGGAAATCAGAAAACTATTTCTGAAGCATAAAATAAAACATATAGCTCTCAAGACAAAATAGCAATGTTAAAAACGCTCTGGGCTACAGTCAGACAAGGAAAAATCGAATTGTTAGAATCCACAGAACTTCCTGAAGGTACAAGAGTATTAGTAACACTTTTACCTAACGATGAAGAAGATTTCTGGCTTCAAGCTAGTCAAACTTCACTAGATGCTGTATGGGATAATACTGAGGATGATATCTATGCCCAACTACTCGAAAAATGATCTGGTTTTGGTGCGCTATCCTTTTTCGGATTTATCTAGTTCAAAAGTAAGACCAGCAATTGTTGTCAATGCGCCACACCTATCTCAAGATCTGATTATCGTTCCACTGACTAGCAAAACAACATCTTTGCTTGCTGGTGAGTTTGTCCTAAAAAAATGGTCAGCAGCAGGACTTAATGTACCAACAGCAGTTAAACGTGGTTTATATACAGTGAATCGAAGTTTAATTATCTCAACTATTGGTAAATTAGCTAACTCTGATGTCGAGCAGCTAGAAGTATCTTTGAGAGAATGGTTAGGTTTATGAAACATTGTCATCAATTGAGTTTGCGATCGCCTTTGGCGATGCGCTTTGCACAATCGCGCCAGAATACTGCTAGTTGTCCAGCACCTTGATTCGGAAAATTATCTATCTAGCGGTACTCCCACTTCTTCTGCTCGCCATGCAGCATAAGCCAAAGCTTCGTAAATATCATCTAATTCTAGATGAAGTGGAGACTACACACAAGAGCGTCATCAATGGCTAGATAAATTAAGTCAAGACGAAATTCTAGCAGATATTCAGCAACGACAACAAACCCAGATTAAAGATGAAAATTAGTCGATTACGTAAACATCATCAAAATTGACTGAAAAATTCCTACTATCAACCCCAATATTCCACCTAAATTAACGATCGCTTGCAGTTCACTTTTAACTATGCCTTGAATTCCTGCTTCTAATTCTTGGGAAGAAGTAGCATTAACGCGATCGATAATTACTTGGTCGATCGATAAAATGGGAATTGCTTGAGCGACAATTTTTTCTAAATCTGCTTCTAAATAACGGTCTAAAATTAAAGCTAATTCATAACTGATAGTTTCCAGAGAACTATTAACAGCTTCAGAAGAACGTAAACGATTAATAATTACTACAGCAACCTTATCCCAGTCAACAGAATCTCCCAATCCTTGAATAAACTCTGCTCCTTTATCTTGGATATAATCTTGTACTGTTTCTCTAGTTGTTTTACGTAATTGTCTGACAGTTGCTACTGGTAAATTTTGCATCGATAAACTCTGCAACCAGTCTTTAATGCGATTGCGTATTTGTAGGGAAAGAATTAATTCTTTTAATCTTGTATTGGCAATTTCTTTCTCATCCAAACAAAAAGTTCGCAAACGAAGTAGGGTATTTCTTAATCCCAAAAGATTAGCAACTACCCAATAAGTACCGCTAGATTTTTCACGGAAACCTTCATCAATTACTTGGATATTGCGATCGGTTAAAAAATCGATTAATGCCTGTCTGAGAATATCTGGAGGAATAACTACTTCTAATAACCAATCAGAAAATTGTCTGGCTTGCGTCTCACTAAGGCGAAATTCTAATAAAATGCGATCGAAGATTTGATCGATTTGTTCTTCTAGAAAATCTTCCCGACGAGCCAAAACTTTTAACAGTCTTGGTAGAGATTCTCCGACTAAATCTTTGAGGATATGAGCTAGAATTTTGGCAGTTTTTTGCTCTTTATCTTCTTGTACCTGTTTGATTCCTAAATTCAATAACCACAGAATTGCTTGTTTGACTCGCTCAATTGCAAGAAGACGCTTGGCTAAATTTTGTAGTTCTTCTGGAGTTAGCAAAGACCCCATAATTGTATCGGAAATTTTTTGCGCCAAACGTCCCTGATTGCTAGGAATCAAACCAGGGGTAAACGGTAATTTTCGTTTCCCTAGATAAATTGCTTTATAGGGACGAAATAGCATTTGAATGGCTATATCGTTGGTGAAATAGCCAATAATTCCCCCTGCGATTGGAGGTAGCAACAATGTCCAAAGATCGGGCAATTCCAAAGTAATTATCTGATAATTGGTAGACTATTTTGGTTCTAACTCCTAATTTACACCTCTTTTTCGATCGCTAACACTCCCATCATTCCTAGTGCGATCGGATAGTGTATCGCCTTGCTAAATCCTGCTTGCTCGGCTAACTCTACTTGCTGTTCTCCAGTAGGAAACCGTTCTAAACTAGGAAGTATATAGGCATATTCTTCGGTTAGACCAAAGTTTTGGGCGGTAGGAACGACCAAGTTTTCTAGATACCACTGTTGAAACGCTTGCATATAAGCTTGACTGGGACGATTAAAATCAAGGATAGCTGCTTTGGCACCAGGTTTAAGAACGCGATGCAATTCTTGCAGACACCGAGGAATATCAATTACATTTCGCAATCCATATCCCATCGTAGCGCAATCAAAGTAATTATCTTCACAAGGTAAATTGAGCGCATCTCCTTCGATCCAGTCAAGAGATAGAGTAGGAAAATAATCTTGGAAACGTTGACGAGCGATCGCTAATTGCTCTCCAGAAAAATCTACCCCGATCGCTCTACCAGTTTTACCAACTTTTTTCGCCAAAAGAAGAGCTAAATCGCCACTACCACAGCAAATATCGATCGCAATCTGCCCAGGTTGAGGATAACACCAGTTAACTGCCATTTGCTTCCAGATGCGATGCTGTCCCAAACTGAGCCAATTATTTAATTGGTCATATTTAGGCGCGATTTTATCAAATAGAGCTTTAATTTCTGAGGATTGAGAGATCGATTCGCTTGGCATTAGATTAAGCTCGGCACTAAGTCTTAGCTTCAGAAAAACAGAGACTTTTCTAAGTTACCAGAAATCTTCTAATTCGAGCGGAAATTTCGATCGACTTAACATAACATTTTTGAACTATCGAGAGGCGGTTTCCAAAGATATTCTTTGAGATTGATTTTACCTTCAGAGCTAAATTTTATGTTTTCTTGTTCGAGGAGCGATCGCTGTAGCTCATCGCCTCCATAACGCAAATTAGAATAAGAAATCTCTCCTTTAGCATTAATAACTCGATGCCAAGGGATATCTGAAGCTAAATCTACTCGATAGAGAGCATAACCAACCAAACGCGCCTTACCATAGAGATTGGCTAACTCCGCTATTTGTCCATAAGTTGCTACTTTTCCTCTAGGAATCTGACGTACTACTTGATAAATAGCATTGTAGGCGCTCATAAGATTTGATTTTGAGTAACATTCATATGCTACATCTTAATCAACCTGCACTGTTCCCTGTTCCCTGTTCCCTGTTCCCTGTTCCCTTTTTAAAACTTTTCCCCAACACTTAGAGAACGACTTTCTCCCTGGCGAGTTATGGTTACACTTTTTGGAGTAACAGCTTTGAGAGTCCAACCTGTATTACTAATCTCGTCACCAACCCAAATTTGAGAAGTTGTCTCATTAGTTTCAAATAAAGCTGCCGATCGCTCTCCCAAATCGAGCAAACCGATCAAAGTATAACCAGCAATGGTAGGCTTTACGCTAGAGATAGGAGCAGATTGAGCTTGAGTTTCTGTAGTTGTAGTTGGAATAGATTCAATTTGCCCTATGGCTGGTGGTGGCAGATTAGCACTTTTTTTAGGCTTAACAGGTGTGGGAAGAGGAGGAGGTGGCGGTGGTGGCGATAAGATCGGAAGTTGAGCTAGGGGTAAATTATTAGATAATCCAGCCCCGATTGGCATTGCCATTACAGTTTGCCAAGGTGCTGGTACTGTTGCCATGTTGTTTTTGTTCGAGCGATCGGGATTGAACTCGATCGCCTTGGGTGATGGTTCGGTTGCTGAATCATCAGAGGAGTCAGTAGAGGGTGTTTGTTTTTCTTTAATCTGGGCTTTTCGTTCGATCGCTTTGAGCGATCGCTGCATGTAGCTCATAAATTGAGCATCAGGATCGGAGACTGGTGAGTCTATAGCTACTTTAGTAGCTTGAGGCATTAGCAATCTGGCAAAATTGAGATTAAATTTACTACCCAGACAAACAAATATTGCCAGTGAATAAAAACAGGCGATCGCCAAAAAGAATTTATCTAAATAAGAACGATTTTTTGGGGGTAAAGAATTGAGCAATCCTAATTCGCGATAATATGTCGCCAGAGCAGAAGAGGTTTTATCTATCTCCGCTTCGATTAAATCTGACGCAGATGTTTGTGGGATGAGATTATCTTCTTTAGGAAATGATTTGGTTGGTGCTTCCAACTCAGAACTTATTGCTGTAGCTAGTTGACTTGATGCAGTTGAGGGAGCATGATTTTGGCGTTGATGAACTTTTGAGAGCCTACCTGCTGACTCTAGCTTACTACTTTCGATTGGTGGTGCTAAAAGCGAGGGAAAAGAAATATTGTTTTGACTAGGCATAGGTAGAGGCGGAATCTTCCCTTTTTCTAGGAAGCTAGCACTAATACTGATGCCAAAATTACCTATGTAATCAAATGACTTAAACGACCAAGACTCTAGAGGAATGTAGATAACAATCGATTTTTCCTCTCCTGAAAGAACATCCTGATTGAGTACTGGTAAATTTTGCCCCCAGTCCTGATTTTTCTCGATATTTTGAGACATGGCTCGACTGCAAATGGCTAAGTCAACTCATTCAAGATATGCGCGAACCTCGACAACCGCCAGCGTAAATCCTCAGAAATTTAGTCAGTTTTTTACTTGGTTAGTTTATACTTTTTCCGTACAATTACTTAACTAATATTTCGTTTAATAAGTAAATATTATGCTTCTGCTGTCTCAAAACTTTTTTTCTGTAAACTTAAAGAATAAACTTGAGGCTAATTTAGGTGTGCTTGGGAGTGAAGATGAATACCGAAAAAAAACAATACTTTAAATTCTTATCAGTAAATTGACGATTTGACCTGTACAATATTACGTGATCTGGGGTTTTATAAAGTTTTAATAAATTTTACTCCTATCATTGGTCGATCGAACACAGTCGCTCGTTTCTTTGAAAGTAGCTGATGAATAATCCTGCCTCTCGCTCTACAATTGCTTGGCTACTATTTGCCAGTGACATTATTGGGCTAATTGCTTGTTTTAACTTAGCTTTTATGCTGAGGTTAGATCAATTTTTAGATTGGAAGTCGCCTTTACTGTATGGATTAATTGTCCTTTACATATTGGGGCTTTATTTAGCAGATACATATCGACCAGAAATCGAAATTTCTGGTCTTTGGACTGCCGATCGTGTACTTATCGGTATTTTTTTTACCGTAGCGATCATTACTTCTGTTATTTATTTGAGTGGTTTATGGGGAAGTGAACCATTAGTAGGAAGAGGAATTTTACTAATTAGTATTGGTCTTTTTACTGTCTGGGCAGTAACTTGGCGATTAATTACTGGTAAATGGATTAAAATTAAAGAAAAGCAAAATCGATTTTTGGTTATAGAAGGTGGCGATAAAGCCATACAGTTCGGCTCAGAATACCATTCCGATCATCCTCGCGCAGAATTTGTCTTTTTAAGAAAAAATTTTAGAGAAACAGAAAAAGTTTGCAAACAAGATTTAGGATTACTGATCGATAACCTGGATAACTTTGACGTTTGGAGCAGTCAATATTGGTCTGGTGTTTTGATTGACGATACTATAGACAATTTGCCAGATGTAACAGTCAGAAAACTGATGGACATGAGACTAAAGGGTGTATACATTTATAGCCTGGCTGATTTTTATGAGGAATTCTGGCATAAAATTCCGCCTTCTTGTATCCAAGATGATTGGTTTGCTTTTACTTCTGGATTCAATATTTTACACGATCGAATCAACGTTAAACTCAAGCACTTAGTCGATGTTTTGGCTGCAAGTGTATTAATGCTTGTAGTACTGCCGATCTCAATTGTTGCTGCTGTGGCGATCGCCTTAGATAGCCGAGGTCCTATTTTTTACTCTCAGGTGAGAACAGGATTAAATGGCAGGAAATTTAAAGTTTATAAATTCCGTTCCATGTATCAAGATGCGGAAAAAAGAGGCATTCAATGGGCATCTACTAAAGACCCTCGCATCACCAGAGTAGGGCGTATTCTTAGAGCAATGAGAATCGATGAATTACCTCAATTGTGGAACGTAATTAAAGGAGATATGAGTTTGATTGGTCCCAGACCAGAAAGACCAGAATTTGATACCAAACTGCGACAAGAAATTCCTTATTACGATGTTCGCTATCTAGTTAAACCAGGAATTACTGGTTGGGCGCAAGTAATGTACGATTACGGCGCATCGGTAGAAGATGCTTACCAAAAAGTAGCTTATGACCTTTACTACATCAAAAACTATTCACTGTTATTAGACATCGCGATCGCCATTAAAACGGTGAGGACAGTAATCTTAGGAAAAGGAAGATAATAAGTATATATCTAATGCCTTAACCTCGATTTTTGATATCATTTAGGTCGTGTGCGGTTCTGGTGGGGATCAGCCATCAGAAGTAATGGGGAAATTTCGGTGCAAGTCTGAAGCTGTCCCGCAACTGTGATCGAGAATATTCTTGTCAGTCAGAATGCCCGCCGCTACTCAGATCCTTAATTAAATCATCTACGAGGTATAGGTGCAGATCTCATTAAAATCTCTTCAGCTAGCTTCACTTCCCATTACCAGACCCATGCTAGCGATCGGGCATGGAACTAGAGACGAACAAGGTCGTCAAGCTTTTTTAGATTTTATAGAAGTTTATCAAAGTCTCGATCGCTCTCGCCCTGTTGTTCCCTGTTTTCTAGAATTAACCGAACCCAGTATTCAAGCAGGCATCGATTATTGTGTAGAGCAAGGATATACAGAACTTTCCGCAGTTCCCATTCTTCTGTTTGCAGCGCGACATAATAAGTTTGATGTCACCAACGAATTAGATCGAGCCAAAATACGTTATCCCCAACTTAAATTTCACTACGGTCGTCATTTTGGTATTGCGCCCAATATTCTCGAATTCTGGAATCAGCGTTTGGCAAAACTAGATTCACCAGAAAATAACCCCAGAAATATTCCTCGTTCTGAAACAGTCCTATTATTTGTCGGGCGTGGTTCTAGCGATCCAGATGCCAACAGTGATGTTTACAAAATGGCGAGAATCCTTTGGGAAGGTAGTGGTTATAAAACTGTCGAGACTTGCTTTATTGGTATTACCCATCCTCGTTTACCAGAAGGCTTCGATCGCGCTCGTTTGTACCAACCAAAACGTATAATTGTCCTACCCTATTTCTTATTCACTGGTATATTAGTTAAAAAGATCTTCGATATTACCGCTCAGCAACAAGAACAATATCCAGATATTTCGATAACTTGCCTATCAGAAATGGGAATTCAACCAGAACTCTTACAGTTGTTACGAGATCGGGAGATAGAAACCCAGTTGGGACAAGTACAAATGAACTGTGAAATGTGTAAGTTTCGTCTAGCTGGGATCGGCGATCGTGATGGAGACGGACATGGACACGAGTATCATCACCACCATCATCACGGCGAAAATGGGCATCATCATCATGCAACAGAAGACCCCTACGCCGATCCAGAGCAATATCACGCTAAGATTTGGCAAGCACCTTAAAATGGCGATTAGGGGCTAGGGATTAGGGATTAGAGAGCAGGGGAAGCGGGGGAAGCTTCGGTGTGCGGAGGGAGCAGAGGAAGACAAGGGAGACAAGGAGGAGAAGGGAGATATGGAAGATACGGAAGAACGGAAAAATATTGCTGTGGGCGATCGAGTTAAAGTGGTCGTTTTACCTCCTTATCTCAAAACAGCCGAACCAATGCCCATGCTACGACCAGCTAACGTTATTGAGATTGGAGAGGAAGGAATAGTCATCGATCGCCGACCTGGAGATTATTGGGGTGTTCGTTTTACTAAAGGCGCTTTTCTAATGGAAAGCAAATATTTAGAAGTGCTTTTGAAACACTCGGAGGAGGGGGAGTAGGGATTAGGGGTTAAGGGCTAGGGGCTAGTAAGGGTGTAGGGCATGGGGTGTAGGGTGTAGGGGAAGTAATGAGTAATGAGTAATGAGTAATAAGTAAAAAACTTCTCTACTTAAGCGGAGCCGGAGAAGCTCCGCCTCCGGACTTAAGACTTAAAACTTAAAAAACTTCTGCCTTCTGCCTTCTGCCTTCTGCCTTCTGCCCTCTGCCTTCTGGCTTCTCTGCTATTTCCTAAGCTTAGCGATCGCCTGTTCGATTTGGTCTTTGTAAATAGAGGGAGCAAGAGAAAAGGCGGATTCAAATAAAGGTTTAGCTTCTAAATTTTTGCCTTGTTCTTGCAGAACTAAAGCCTTAGAAAGTACGGGACGAAAATCAGCTTTATCTTCACCAGCAAGGCGATCGTAAATGGAAATTGCTTCGGGGTAGCGTTTCAGTTGAGCGTAGACTTGACCCAATAAAAGTTGTACTGATTTTAGATCGATTGCTTGGCTGTCATTTTTAGCTTGAGCGCTTGTTTCTTTGATGGTGTCCTTCAATAGACCGATCGCGCCTTCAGGACGATTTTGTGCTATCAATAAATGAGTCATGCCTGCCAAAGCTTTGAGGTCGGCTGGATTAGAAGCAAGAATTTGTCGATAAGCAGCAGCAGAACCTTCAAAATCGCCGATTTGCTCTTTTGCTTGAGCCAATAAAATTGTGTATTCTGTTAAATTATTATTAAGATTGGCTAATTTTTCCAGTGGGGCAATCGCGCCTTCGAGATCGTCTTGTTTGAGGCGTATTTCTAGTAGCCCTTTAAGTGCCGTATTATTGTTAGGCTCTCGATCGAGTACCGACTGATAGCCTTTAGCCTGAGATTCTAGTTGAGCTTGAATTTGTTGAGAAATATTGGAAGCAGAAGCAGAAGATGCTTTTACCAAGGAATGATTGGCTTGAACAATACTGCTGACTAAAGGAACACTTGAAAATCCAAGTAAAGCCAAGAGCATTAGAATCAATCCCAAATAAACCCAACGATTACGCTTTTGTTGCATTAAATTATTACCATCCCAATCAATTTGAGCAGAATGAAAAAAAGCAGATTAACTTATTCTGACGCTTGCTTGCGCTATCTCTAAGATGATTTATCCTGAACATGGAAGCATCTTTTTTTAGAGCATATAATTTTCTATTCGGGCTATTCTAACCTGTTAATTCCAGCTTGACATGAGCTTCCCGAATTTTTTGATGTAGATGTCTCCGCCTCTTAGGTATTATAATTATGAATTTTGCTGTGAATCGGTCTTCTAATCGGTCTTCCGAATTTCCTTCTTCTCCAGAACGTCAGCCATCAGGAGCGGCTAAAATGCCTATTACACCAAAACCCTCGAAAAATAATAATTCGGAAACCCAAAGTCAATCTTCGACTTCCCCCGATCTTGCCAAGGAAAGACAACACCCTATTCCGCCTCCGTCTCATCCTCGTCAGTATCGAGCTATTGGTTTAATTCGAGGTAAATATCAGCTTTCTGGAGAACAATTGACACAGGGAACTTTAGAAATCTCTGACGGTACAACAATTGAGGCAGTATTGCTCGGTCGTGTCATTAGTCTAGTTAAAAATCATTTGGATTTAAATCAAAATCATCTTTGGGTTGTTTACCCCAGAACTAAACAGAATGAGGATCTTCTTCATGTTCAAATTGTTGGGGTGTGGGAACCAGAAACCCTCAACAAAGATGGAACTGCATCGACGGAAACAAAAGCTGAACCAGAAGACGGCTATTTTTCGATTCGAGGAGAAGTGATTTTCTACGATCGCGAAAAAGAAGTGGCGATCGTCAAAATTAAGCAATTTCCTAAAAAAGAATCAGATAAAGTCAAGTTTTTTAAGCTTAAATTGCAGGGAACTTTTCCAGAAAAACCGATACGTCACTTCTGGGATTTAAAAGTATGTTTGGAAGGTCAAACTCTTAAAATTGCAGAAGCTAACGATCTGGGTATGATACCTAGCAAGAGAAGACCTGATTTCAGAAAAGGAGGGGGGCCAGGGAGAAAACCTTATCCATCCCAAAAACGCCCTTTCACTCGTCCAACTCCATCTGGCTCTTCTGGAAGTAGTTCTGGTAGCGGTACTGCTGGTTCTCGTCCCATTCCCAAACCGAATAAACCAACTAGAGGAAATAAGCCTTCTAAACCTGAAGGTTAGGGTATAGGGGCTAGGGTGTAGGGTGTAGGGTGTAGGGTTTGGGGTGTAGGGGTTAGGGAAGTCTAAAGTCTAAAGTCTAAAGTAAGCAAGTTTTTTTCTTCCTACTTACCTTCTGTCTTCTGCCTCCTGCCTCCTGCCTCCTGCCTTCTATTGCCTGTTCCCTTTTAATTAATATTCTCCTTTAACTGATGCTGTTGCCAAAGGGACTGATATAATCCAGGTTCTTGTAGTAATTGTTGGTGAGTACCGCTTTGGACGATCGCGCCTCGATCCATAACCAGAATGCGATCGGCATTAGCCGCCGCAGACAGTTGATGGGAGATAAAAATGACGGTTTTACGGTAAACGCGATCGCTCAAGTTCTTTAAGATTGCGGTAGCTGTTTGATTATCAACGCTGGAGAGTGCATCATCAAGAATAACTACAGGAGCGTCGATAGTTAAGGCTCTAGCTAAGGAAGTACGCTGTCTTTGCCCACCAGAAAGAGTAATGCCACGCTCTCCTACTATTGTTTCATATTGTTGTGGAAAATTGGCAATTTCTGCATGAATTTGGGCTGTTCGAGCCGACTCTTCAATTTTGATGCCTTCTAAAGTCGGTTCGCCATAGCGAATGTTATTTTTAATCGTAGTACTGAACAGAAAGCTTTCCTGTGGTACAAAAGCGATCGCGCTACGCAAATCTGCTAGTTTAATTTGGGTAATATCATAACCATCTAAAAAAAGCTGTCCTGGTTCAATGTTGAGCAAACGAGGAATAACATTAGCAAGAGTAGATTTACCAGAACCGATCGAGCCGACAATAGCAATGGTTTCCCCAGGATGAATGGTAAAATTTACATCACTTAGGGCAGGGATTTTCGCATCTGGATAAGTGTAGCTGAGGTGACGAGCAACAATTTCGCCCTTAACTCGATCGACAGGTAAGGAGATCGCTTCTCCTCGGTCTTTAATCTTAGCTTCAGCTTGGAAAATTGCCTCAACCCGATCGATACTTACTTCACCACGCTGATAAGTAGAAATGGTAAAGCCTAAGAGAGCAGTGGGAAAGACTAAATTTCCTGAATAAATAATCAGAGTCACAAACTCGCCAATGCTGATTTGTCCTCTAGCGATCGCTCCTGAACCTAGAGCTAATAAAATTAAAGTACTCACGTTAGCCAATCCCTCTACCAAAGGAAATAGCGTTGTTCTTGTTCTGACTAGCTTGAGGTTGGCTTGTAATAATTTGTGATTTTTCTGCTCAAAAGCGAGTCGTTCCTGTTCTTCTTGAGCGTAGATTTTGATAGGAACAATGCCGCTAATATCTTCTTGAATTAATTCACTCAAGTCAGCAAGTCTTTCTTGTACATCTTTTTGTTGCGTTTGTAACTTACCACTAAAAAGTTGCACTAAGATTAACATTAACGGATAAACTGCAAGCGCCGCCACACTGAGAAAGGGATCGATCGACAGCATGGCTGGCAGAGTTAAGCCGTAAGCAAAAATAATATTAGCCAGGCTTAAAACAGCAAATCCAAGCAAACGGCGTATGTTATCTACGTCGCTGGTGGCTCGACTCATTAAGTCGCCAAAGGTATTCAGCGCAAAATAAGCAGGTTCTAGAGTTAACAAATGCTCAAAAATCTTTTGTTTTAGCCCAATTTCCACTTGTCTTCCCACACCAAAAATTAACAGGCGCGAAAGCATCCTAATTGCCCACATGATTGAGGAGAAAACAAGGATGGCAATAACATAGTTACTTAGCTGTTGAAAATCAAACTCTTGTTTTAATTTATCGATATTATCCCTAATTAACAGGGGAATATAGACCCCAAGAGCGTTAACAATGAACAGAGCAACAATGCCCAAAAAAACTTGTCGCCAGTGCAGAAATAGGTAGAACCCTAATTTTTGTAGCCTTGAGTTAAGCATCCGCAAAAAATTAACAATTTTTTTAACATATACTGGGAACAGAGTAATTGAGTTAACTTACACATGTGTAGTGATTGAATCACTCTGTTAAATAATCGCAAATTTAACCAGTCATCAATATCGTTATTAGGCAGTATTTTTTGAAGTCCTGCTGGCGATGGAAGATGAGTTTTTAAGTCGAACAATTTATAAGCCTTAACCTATTAAAACTACCATAGCGTCAATCCATGACCACCACTGGGGCGTTTTCTAAAACTAGACAGCAACAAGTGAATCGTACTGCCGGAAAACAGCATCAATCAATATCGATTATGGTGCTAGTTAGTTTGTGTTTATTTGGAGCGATCGGTGCTCGTTTAACTTATTTACAAATAGAACAAGGCAGTCTCAACCGAGAACGAGCAGAAAATAATCGCATTCGCATTGTACCTAAACAGCCAGTCAGAGGCGATATCTTCGATCGCAAGGGCAGAGTCCTAGCTACAACTAGATTATCTCATTCAGCTTATTTATGGCCGATCGCTCAAAAGAAACCTGAGTGGTTAGAAATTCGCCGTCTCTTGGCAGAAAGTTTAGAAATGCCTGAAGCGGAGATTCAAAAAAAAGTTGAAGAAGCTGGTTATAATTCTCCTACTTTAATTAGGATTGCGCGGGGGTTAAATCCCAAGCAAATAACCGCCTTAGAAGAATATCGCGATCGCCTCAAATGGATAGAAGTTGATACGGAAACCGTGCGATACTATCCAAATAAAAACCTGGGCGCTCACATCCTCGGTTATACAGGCGAACTCAATCCCCATCAATTAGCCAGACGCAAAGCTCAAGGCTATCGCCTCGGTGATGTCGTAGGCAAAATGGGTATCGAAGCATCCTACGAAAAAATGCTCCGTGGCGAATGGGGTGGGATGCAACTGGAAGTAAATGGTGCGGGGAAAGTATTGAGGGTTCTAGGGCAAAAAATCGCCCAACCAGGACAAGATATTACTTTAACGATCGACCTAGATGTGCAAAAAGCCGCCGAAGCTGCTTTAGGTAAGCGCAAGGGCGCGATCATCGCCCTCGATCCTAATAATGGTGGAGTGTTGGCAATGGTGAGCTATCCTACCTTTGACCCTAACGTATTTTCTTCACGAATTACAACAGCAATTTGGAAACAACTACAGGGACAGGGCAATCCCTTTGTCAATCGAGCCTTACAAGGATTTCCTCCCGCTTCTACTTTTAAACTTGTCACCGATACCGCAGGTATGGAATCGGGCAAATTTCCACCCAATACCGTTCTCTCCACTGCTGGAGCAATTAATTTAGGTGGAATGAGATTGGGAGAATGGAATCACGCGGGATTTGGGCGCATTGGTTTTGTTCGGGCGATCGCCATGAGTAGCAATACTTTCCACGGTCAAATTGGTAGGGGTGTTGGCGGCGAAACCCTGATTAAATGGGCGCGTAAATATGGTTTTGGACAGAAAACTGGAATTGAACTGGAAGAAGAATCTTCTGGTTTAATTGCTGATGATGCTTGGAAGCGCAAAAATTTTAACAATTGGGAGTGGACAGTTGGCGATACGGTGAATATGTCGATCGGACAAGGTTTTACCCAAGCAACTCCTTTGCAGGTAGCAATTGAATTTGCCGCGATCGCCAATAGTGGTCATAAAGTTCAGCCCCATCTGTTAGCCAAAGATAATCAAAAATACTTCCAAGAAAGAGTTTCTCTTGACCTAAAACCTTCAACCATCAAGACGTTAAGAGCAGGAACCAGAGAAGTAGTTGTAGCTGGTACAGGAAAAGCTCTCAACGTTCCAGAAATACCTCAAGCTGCTGGTAAAAGTGGTACAGCACAAGCGCCACCTGGACAAAATCATGCCTGGTTTGGTTCTTATGCACCTTTTGATAAACCAGAGATTGTAGTAGTTGCTTTTGCCGAACATTCTGGCGGTAGCGGCGGTTCTACGGCTGGTCCCATGATTCGTCAGGTGATGGAAACATATTTTAAGAAGAACGGGAAAAAACCAGCAGTAAACTCTAACAAGGAAAAGGCAAAGAGCAAACAGTAGCAGGAAAAAGTTTATGAAATGATGCGATAAACAACTACTCAAATAATTACATTAGTAGAGGCAGGTTTTCAACATTAGCCCCTACTTTTTGCAATTTATCTAGGGTTGCTAAGTAGTCGTGCTTGCATTAATTTGGATGGTTGAGATAGGGATTAGGGATTAGGGGTTAGGGGTTAGGGAGATATTTTGATAATTTTTCACTGAGTTGTTTGACAATCAACACCATTAACCAAACCCGATCTCATTATTCCTAAGCCCTGGGAAATAACCAAACATCTTTGTTCGCTAACATCGTTAGCTGACAAAATTATGGTTTGCGCGTTAGTAGTATTTCCTTTATAGGAGAAAGTAATAGTATCTTGAATATTTGAGGTGACACCTGATGGCAAGATACGTACCTCAGATAGACAGCCTAGATCGGTAGTAGTAGGATTTTGTGTAGTCACTACATACTTTGTCTCACTACCTATCGGCTGAGTAGTAATTTTGATTGAACAGCTTGCACTTCGACGCATTGCTTGTTTTTGTCCTTCTTTCAACGCGCTTTCTACTTGAGCCAAAGCCTGTTTAAGTTCATTTTTTCTTCTTAAGCCAAACAAGCTAGGCATAGTAACGGCTGCCAATATACCAATAATAATTACTACAGCGAGCAACTCTACTAGGGTAAATCCCCGATCTTTTTTACGGACATTGTAATGCAGCATTGGGAACTACCTCTAATGTATCTGTGGCTATTATTACGGGTTGATTAGTATTGGGATCGATTACAGGATTATTGCTTGCATCTAGTCTTTGAACTTGATAATTAACAGTTAAAGCCTTGTAGGGATAAGCACCTATAGTAACTCCTGTACGAAATAATCCGATAGTTCTTCCCTGCGTTGTATCAGCAGTAGAATTTAAGACTTTTTTCGTTTGCACAAGATTTAATGACGGGTCAGGATCGGGATAAGAGATATTAGCAGCAATCCTAAACTGTTCAGCGTACCCAGTAGTATTAGCAGCTCCCGATTGAGGATAGCAAAGACCAGAAATGTTAGCTGTTGCAGGAACAGTAAAACTAGAAGCCAACGCTTGAATTGCTTCTTTATCTTCTTGAATTAACTCGTTAGCTCTTTCTTTTTCTAAGGCTTGCACTCTCATAACTGTTGCCAGTACCATTGCCTGTAAAGAACCATAAATAAACAAGAAGGCGATTAAACCAGCAACTATTACTTCTAGCATGGCAAAACCTTGGTCTTGCCGATTTTTTTTTGTTTTTAAAAGAATTAATTTCAACATTTATTGACTACTATCCACGGTTTCCCATTTTGTTGGAGGAAATACTTTAGGTTTAACTTGCTTAAACGGGTTATCGTTTAAACCTGATGTATAAAACATTGACGACTGATAAATATTGGGATCGTTATTTTCATTTAATCCGCTAGGAACGAAATCGGGAGTGATATTAATTGTGGATTGTGGAGTATTCCATCTATTTACCCAAATGGAGCCAGTATAGTTAACAGTTGGAGTTCCACCAGCTAAATCTTCTGTAACAGTAGCCGAAGGAGCATGAATGAAAGCTCTAATATTTATAGGAGGTGTTGCAGCAGTGGCTGTTGTAGCAAATGTAATCTTAGTAGTTGCTGCACCGCCGTATTTAGTCGGATCGCCAGGATTGCCATTAGCAATGCAATTACCAACAGCATCTACATAACAATTACCGTATATTTCTAAATAAGAAGAAGGAAAGCCAGGAGCAGTATTGGGATCGACACCCGCAGCAGGGTTAAAAGATAGTATGCTAGCACCTTGTTCGATGGTGATATCGCCCCTTACCATTAAGACAACTTTGGTACCATCGTTAACCCGAATAGAGTCTCTCTCTCTAAGATTTAAAGGACCATTAACTAAGTAATAGTAGGTCTTCCTGTCCTTGTTTTCCCCCATAGCATTGTCCATCGTATTGTTTTGGTTATTCGGGGGTGGTGCATCTGGTTCTGGTACTGTATCTATGACTCTTGCATTATCAATAGTGCTAGTATTTGGGTCTAAATTTACAGGTCGAGGTATCGATCTAATTAAATTAGTAGTTGCACTAGTCTTACTAATTATGTCGTCAGGAAAATTAACTACCGAATATTTGTTATTGACTATTGATGGTAATGTATAGTCCAAAATATTAGGCATTCTTCTTGAGTCAACAATAATAGATTGTTGAGTTGAATCCTGTAGCAAATTTGAGTCAACACCCGTGCCTGATGGATCGCAAAGATTATTAGATGTTCCTGGTGGCCTAGAAACGACGATGTTTCCTCCTAACGATTCACCTGTAGGTAATGTGGTGTATGAAACTGTAGTATTACCAAAATTATTAGTATCCGTGCCGTCTACCCAAACAGCAGGATTTAAACTAGTAGTTACGTCTATGGGCGTGTTCGTTGCTGTGACAAATGATGCTCCTATTGTTTCTGGTCGAATGGGGATTTCTACTCTGACTCTGGAAGTAGCCAAAATGTTACCTTGTGCGTTATTACGAGTTCCTTGGACTGTCAAAACACCTCTGGTGAAATTATTAGGAGGGTTGCCATTGAAAGACTGAAAAGTGTTGGTAGTTGCATCGTATGATTCATATTTATAGTCAATTATTTGATAAGCTCCATCATTATTTGGTAGATTTTGAACGTTTGGTGGCAAATTCTGATCGCAACTTAAATTAGCAACATTCCAATCAGCTAAATCAGAAGTAGCCAGTGTACTATTTCTACTCAAAAAGTTCATATAATAGGCAACACCAGCTTCGGCTGCGGCTAGAGCTTTTGATGTTTCTCTTTGGGTTGTAGCGGTTACGTTTTGTTCGCCTGCTTTCCAAATACTCGCAAGTGCTAAGAAGGTCATAATCAATCCCAACATAGTCACTATTGGGATGGCAAATCCTTGTTCTCGCGATCGACGAATTAAGAGTGCTTTGAATAAAAAATTCATATAGGCAGTTATATCCAAGTAATTCAAGCTACAGTTAGCACTGCCTATAATTTGGCTTAATTTATTAAAATTGACTGTGATATGGATCGGTCGATCGATACGATCGCGATCGCAAAGTAAGGGGCTAGGGGTTAGGGATTAGGGATTAGGGATTAGGGAGATTCGGTGTGCGGAGGAAGCGGGGGAGGCAAACTGAACTAGTAACCGATTCTCGATCGGACTGCTATATAATGGTAGATTGTGACTTTAGATTGGAGAAAATTATGTCTCGTAGATGCGAGCTAACAGGCAAAAAAGCTAATAATGGTTACGCGGTTTCTCACTCTCACCGCCGTACTAAAAAATTACAAGAAGTTAATTTACAGTGGAAAAGAATTTGGTGGGCTGAAGGGAATCGTTGGGTAAGGCTGAAAATTTCTACCAAAGCTATCAAAACTCTGGAAAAAAAAGGTATTCACGCTATGGCAAAGGAAGCTGGCATCAATCTCAATCAATATTAACAGAACAGGGAGCAGGCAGCAGATGGGCAAAAGGCAAAAGGCAAGAGGCAAAAGGCAAGAGGTTTTATTACTTTCTACTTAGGGCAACCACAAGGGATTGCCCCTACTTCCTACTTGTTTCCCTAGCCCCTAGTCCCTAGCCCCTAATCCCTATTAATTATTTCAACTCGGAAATTGCTCCTTTTGCCATTTGGGCGATCGCGCGATCGGTAGCTTTGGGTAAGTGATAGTATTTTCCTCCTGCTTGCTGAGCTAATTCTTTTGCAAAGCCTGTGGAAACAAACTTACTTTCTGTGTCGATAACTAGCAATTTAATGCCCAAAGAGCGGATTTTTGCCGCAATATCTAACAATTCTTGCTTAATATCTGGTTTTTCTCCTTCTGGTTGTGGTTCGCCTAAAGAACGAGATAAGGAAATATTTCCTCTTCCATCCGTAATCGCTACAATAACTACTTGTCCGATATCACCAGACATTCGCGCATTCATGCCTACGTGGACTGCTTGAGTTAAGCCATGGGCTAAGGGAGAACCACCACCACAGGGTAATTTTTCTAAGCGTCCTCTGGCTAAGGCGATCGAGCGAGTTGGTGGTAGTAATACATCTGCTCGTTCCCCTCTAAAAGGAATTAAGGCTACTTGGTCGCGATTTTCATAAGCTTCAGTTAATAAACGCATTACCGCACCTTTAGCCGACTGCATTCGGTTGAGTGCCATAGAACCAGACGCATCAACGACGAAAACGATTAACGAACCAGCTTTTCTGGCTAGTCTTTTTGCCCGTATGTCTCCTTGTTGAACAATTACTTTGCGATCGGGTTGACGCAATCTTCTTGCTTTTTGATAGGGTGCGGCGGCGCGGAGAGTAGCATCAACAGCAATACGACGTACTTTTCCTTTAGGTAGAATCGGTTTGATGTAGCGTCCGCGATCGTCAGAAAAAATTGTGCTTCTTTGACCAGATTTGCCCTGACGCTGTGCCATTTGCGCGAAGTAAAGCACACTGGGATCGAGAATTACTCCTTCAATATCAAAGACAAATTCTTCGGGAATGCCTGGTGGTTCTTGTTCTGGTTCTTCGTTTTCTTTTTCTTCCTCTTCTTGCTGTTCTTGTTGGTTTTCGTCTTGGGGTTGTTCTTGTGGTGGCGGTGGCGGTGGTTGAGGTGTGTCTTCTGGTGGTGTTTGAATCATCGTCGAACGAGGAACGATAACTAGTTCTACTGCTTTCCTCAAGTCGTCTGCGGAGATGGTATTTCTTCCTTCTAATGCTGCTACTGCCTTGGCTACACGCATAGCAAATAATTCGGCACGATGTCCCTGTACGCCGCCACGAATTGCTTCTTCGACTAAATATTTAATCTGATCGTGGCTAATTTTGACATCTTTTAGCCATTCTCTTGCCAGGATAATTTCGGTTTTGAGATCGTCGAGTTCTTGGTTATATTGAGCGATGAATTGTTGGGGAGAAGTGGAGTAGCCGATCGCGCGATCGATCGCTTCTACTCTTTGATCTAGTGCTAACACTCCATCAGCAGAAAGAGCAATAGCAATTCGATCTAGTAAATGTTCGCGCAGTGTCCCTTCTTCTGGGTTATAGGTAGCAATCAACAAAGGTTGACAGGGATGTTGAAAACTAATTCCTTCTCTCTCGATTTGGTTGCGTCCCTCGGTGAGAACGGTTAAAAGCTGGTTGGCAATTTGTTCGTCGAGAAGATTGATTTCGTCAATATATAATACGCCTCGATGCGCTTGCGCTAACAATCCAGGTTGAAAGATGGGTTCTCCCTGTTTAATTGACTGTTCCACATCTACCGAACCTAGCAGTCTATCTTCAGTAACGCCTAAAGGAATTTGTACAAACGGCGCGGGGATTATTTCTGTAGGTAAATTATCTGTATTTTTATATAAAGCTATCGTTTGGTCGTCCCAAGTATCTGGGCGAGTGGGATCGCAATTGAATGGAGAATTGGCAATAATTTCGAGCGGGGGTAGAAGGGCGTGAATCGCTCTTGACATAACGGATTTAGCCGTTCCGCGACGACCAGCGATCGCTACTCCTCCCAAACCAGGATCGATCGCTGCTAAGAGTAATGCTAATTTAATTGCTTCTTGTCCGACTACAGCAGTAAGAGGAAAATTGGTATTTATAGGGGCATTAGTTAATGCAGGCATTTATATATAAAAGGCTCGATCGGGTTTTTTAAACAAGTTCCTTTACACTATCATCTGCGAGCCAAAAAATTTTTAAATTTGGAATCTGTTGTTGAGAAGTCGCCTAAATCTAGTAGTCATTTCGCTCTCTATCATTTATTACTTTCAATTTCATACATTTAATCAGCAACATCTTAATTAATTATGGGGAGATTGACATTTTTGGAGCAGGTGATCCTCTTAACATTCCTTCTGTACTAAGGTCTTCGTCTATTTCTTCCCAGTGAATTCCATAACCACCGCCACATACTTCCCAATTTTGTCGTTGCTGAGGTGTTGCATTTAACAATTTTGGATACCATGCTAAAGGTACACTTATTGTTCTTCCATCTATCAAATCGACAGTGATTGCTTCCTCAGTGAAGTGAACATTTTTAACTCTTTCATCCGCCCGAATCCCCAAAATACCCATACCAAGCCTCCAGTATTGTGTTTTGATTTTCTTGTACTATTGTCTGTAATTTTCGCAGTTCTTTAGCGCTAAAACCGATATTATTTGCCAAAGACACAGGTTCTAGCCAAAATTTTGCTGACGAATTATCCCGATCGACGTGAACATGTGGTGGTTCGTTCGGCTCATGGCTGTAGAAGTACAATCGATAAGGACCGAGCCGTAAAACTGTTGGCATAGCTCTATATTAAACGATGATTAACATCAATAAATCGAGCGAGTCTTCACATTCCTCTCAATAGTTATCACTAGAAAGAAGTGGATGAGTGGCATAACAATGCTGTTTTTGAAGGTGACTTTCAAATTCACTGCTAGTTTTCAATTTTTTCTCCCAAGCTAAGGTAGTTTCGACGATCGCGTCTAAAGAATTGTATTTAGGTTGCCAATTGAGTACTTCTCGAATGCGATCGCCAGCAGCTATTACACAAGCTGGATCTCCCGATCTTCTGGGTGACTCAAGCACAGGAAAATCTACTCCTGCAATTTCCTTCACTTTCTCTACCACTTCCCTGACGCTGTAACCTTTTCCGTAGCCGCAGTTCAGAATTTGACTGGGATTACCTGCCTCTAAGTAACGTAAAGCATCAACATGGGCGATCGCCAAATCGACTACGTGAATATAATCTCTAATGCCAGTTCCATCTGGTGTTAGATAGTCGGTGCCATATATTTCTACTGCCGAACGATTGCCTAAAGCAGCGTCACAAGCTACTTTAATCAAATGGGCTGCTTTTTTACCCGATTGACCGATTTCTCCCGATGGATCGGCTCCAGCTACGTTAAAATAGCGCAGAATTACGTATTGTAATTGAGATGCCTTACTGTAATCCTGAATAATTTTTTCACTCATTAATTTAGAGCTACCATAAGGATTGACTGGTAAGGCGGGAAAAGACTCTCTAACTGGGTTTTCTTGTGGTTCTCCGTAAACAGCAGCCGTACTTGAGAAGACAAATTTATTAACAGAAAAAGCTTGACAACATTCTAATAAATTTAATGTATTGCGCGTATTGTTGGCGTAATAACCTAATGGATTGGAAATCGATTCTGGAACAGAAATACTAGCAGCAAAATGTAAAACTGCCTCAAAATTATATGCCTGAAAAACTTCAGCCAAAAATTCTTTATTTTGTAAATCGCCTACTACTAATTCTCCAAATAATACAGACGAAGATAAACCTGTAGAAAGATTGTCAAAAATAACTAAATTGTAACCAGCTTTGCCCAATTGTTTGACTACGTGAGAACCTATATAACCAGCACCACCTGTTACCAGAATATTTTTCCTCATAAAACCACACACTTGCTTAATAATAATTATCGATTCCTGGCTTCATTAGCCTTGAGCTAATCTGCTTGTTTTTGATATAATAAACGTCATTTATTTAAATTAATTTGTGTTTAAGTTTGTTGTCACTTTTTATCATTTTGATTGAAAAATCTCTCTTTTCGATTTAGCTAGGCAAACAAGCCGAATTGATGGTCTATAATTTCTTGTTGGAAGCAAAAAGTATTATTTAAAGCTCTAACATTTGCAATTGTTGTCTCAAAAATATTAGTGATTATTGTAGCAGTCTCAGTAACAATCAAGAGCTGGCAAGATTGCAATTAGTAAATTTTAGTTGAAAGTTGTTTGCAGACGTTATCAGACAATGAGCTTTTACATCACTCAGGGATCGTTTAGATCGAGTAGACAGTTATTAATACTGTTATTAAAATAATCTGCCTGGTAAATTAGCGCCAACTCTCGAACGACTTAAAGCACAAACTAATCGGGCGATCGCTACACTTATAATTAGGACTAGCTCTAACCCCAACAGTCTGTCATTTTTGGCAAATTCCATGACTCAAACTCCGTTACAATCAGAACAGCATTACGATCGCGCTCGTGCTAGCTTAAAACAAGCAATTTCTTGGTATGCTAGCTTTCGTCGTCATTGGAATTCCCCTCCCAATCCAGATTTACAAGCTGCTGTTAGAGGTGACTTGCAAAATCTTAAAGCTGCCTTAGATAAATTAGAGCAAACAGTAATCAGAGTTGCTACTTTTGGTTTAGTCAGTCGTGGTAAATCGGCGGTTGTTAATGCTTTGCTAGGTCAAAAAATCTTAACCACTGGTCCTCTTCATGGCGTTACTCAGTGGCCGAAATCGGTTCGTTGGACTCCTGCCAGTGGTAAGGTACAAGTAGAATTAATTGACACTCCTGGTTTGGACGAAATTGAAGGAGAAGCCAGAGAGAAAATGGCGCGAGAAGTTGCCTATCAATCGGATTTAATTTTATTTGTGGTAGCAGGAGATATCACTCGCACGGAATATCAAGCACTTTGTCAGCTAAGGCGTTCTCAAAAACCGATTATTCTGGTTTTCAATAAAATTGACCTCTATCCAGAACAAGACCGACAAACTATTTACCAACAACTACAACAATTAGCATCTGGGAGTAAAGATCCAGAGCAATTTTTATCTAAAGATGAAATCGTGATGGTAGCAGCCGAACCTCAACCAGTTTCCGTGAGGGTGGAATGGCAAGATGGTACGGTAACTCAAGAATGGGAAACTCCGCCGCCGCAAATAGAAGAGCTAAGACAAAAAATTCTCGATATTTTAAATAGAGAAGGACGTTCTTTATTAGCGATCAATGCTCTCGTTCAAGCTAGAGATGCAGAAGAGAATATCGCTAAAAAAACGATTCAAATCCGCCAACAAGAAGCTGAAGCTTTGATTTGGAAATATGCTAAATACAAGGCGATCGCTGTAGCTGTTAATCCGATCGCGATTCTCGATCTCTGTGGTGGTTTGATTGCCGATTTAGCTTTAATTAGGGATTTAGCCAGATTGTATGGCTTGCCGATTACTAGTTATGAGGCGGGTAAACTTTGGCGTAAGATTATGGCTAGTTCTGGTGGATTACTTTTAGGAGAGGTAGGTAGTAGCCTTCTCTTGGGTTTTGGCAAAAGTACGGCTGCTGTAGCAAATGGTTTGGAGAATCCTGCTAGTTTTGCTACCTATGCCACTGCTGCTAGTTTACAAGGCGCAATCGCTGGTTATGGTGCTTATGCTGTCGGTCAAGTAGCTCAAGAATACTTAGAAAAAGGATGCTCTTGGGGACCTTTGGGTGCCAGTACCGTCATTCAGGATATTCTCTCGCGGATTGAGCCAAATACGATTATTTATCGTTTACGTCAGGAGCTAGAGGTGAAGAGTTATTGACTCCCTTTATGAATAGTCAGGTCAAGAAGATGGGATTTAACCCGTTCTCTCGACCGAAGGTCGTTGAAAAACGTTAACTTTCCTGCTATTTGAGATAGTGAACTATCGATCTTATGCTAAGTTTAAATTATCACCATTGGCTGACTCAGGAGGTGCATTGCTATGTTTTTGATGCACAAACTTAGTGGCAACCTTGTCGAAGTTATCGAACCATCGGATGTTTATGACCCTTGCCTAAACCAAATTTTAGGCAGATTTCACGCAGGGGAGGAGTTACAAGATATCGAAACCTTCTCCAAAGCGGAAATGCTTTTTCCATCAGGGGAATCTCTCCCTGTCTGTTGGCTCGATCCTAATTATCGAACAAGAACGCTCAAATTAACCTAACAGAAACTAAGCGATCGAAACTAATAGAAATTGGAATTTAAAATTACATTGCGGCTGCCAGTCACAATTAGTCGCTATTGTTAATGAGTACTGGCAGTTTTTTGCTAAATTTAATGCTGATTTTACCGATTCTAGATAGTTTTATAGTTCAAAATACATTTGTAGTTCCATGTCTGTAGTCAATAAACTTTGGCTTTACGATACGACTTTGAGAGATGGCGCTCAAAGAGAAGGAATTAGTTTATCGATCGAAGATAAACTCAAAATCGCTAGAAAATTAGATGAAATGGGCATCCCTTTTATTGAAGGAGGATGGCCAGGAGCAAATCCCAAAGATGTACAATTTTTCTGGCGACTGCAAGAGAAACCTCTAACCCAAGCAGAAGTTACTGCTTTCTGTTTTACTCGTCGTCCCCACAGCACTGCTGCTGGAGATAAAATGCTACAAGCAGTTTTGGCAGCCCGAACGCGCTGGGTGACGATTGTGGGAAAATCGTGGGACTTGCACGTCACGGCAGGATTGAAAACTAGTTTAGATGAAAATTTAAACATGATTCGAGATACGATCGAGTATCTTTGCTCTCAAGGTAGGCGAGTAATCTACGATGCCGAACATTGGTTTGATGGTTATCAACACAATCCTGACTATGCTCTAGCTTGTCTGAAAACAGCGACGGAAGCAGGTGCCGAATGGTTGGTTTTGTGCGATACCAATGGCGGTACACTACCAGATGACTTAGTGCAAACGATCGAAGGTGTCCATCGAGCCTTGTCAAGCTGGGGTTACGCTGATTCGGAATTACCTCAACTGGGCATTCACACCCATAATGATTCTGGTGTAGCCGTTGCCAATGCGATCGCGGCAGTGAAAGCAGGAGTAACTATGGTACAAGGCACCATTAATGGTTACGGCGAACGGTGCGGCAATGCCAATCTTTGCACCTTAATTCCTAACTTACAGCTTAAGATGGGTTATCGCTGTATCGAAGCTAGCCAATTGACCAATCTTACGAATACGAGTCGCCTAGTTAGTGAAATTGTCAATCTTGCTCCTGACGATCATGCGCCTTTTGTAGGACGTTCTGCTTTTGCTCATAAAGGAGGTTTGCACGTCTCAGCAGTTCAGAAAAACCCGATTACTTACGAGCACATTCAACCAGAACTAATTGGTAACGAAAGGCGTATTGTTATTTCCGAGCAATCGGGATTGAGCAATGTTTTATCTAAAGCTAGTAGTTTTGGTATCGATCTCAATAAACAAGATGCTACTTGCAGCGAAATTTTAGAACATCTCAAAGACTTAGAAAACGAAGGCTATCAGTTTGAAGCAGCAGAAGCCAGTTTTGAATTGTTGATGAGATCCGCTCTAGGCAAACGTCCAGAAATGTTTCAAGTCAGAGGATTTCAGGTGCATTGTGACATGCTGCGATGGGCAGATCTTCCCTATAGCTGTGCTTTGGCAACCATTAAAGTCACTGTCAAAGACGAAAATATCCTAGAAGTAGCGGAAGGAAATGGACCAGTATCAGCCTTGGATGCTGCTTTACGCAAGGCATTGGTCAAGTTTTACCCAGAAATTGCCAATTTTCAGTTAACAGATTATAAGGTGCGAATTTTAGATGGAGGTGCAGGTACTTCAGCCAAAACTCGCGTGCTAGTGGAATCTAGTAACGGGGTAGAACGTTGGACTACTGTTGGTGTTTCTGGCAATATTTTAGAGGCTTCTTATCAAGCAGTTGTTGAGGGAATTGAGTATGGCTTGTTGTTAAAGTCTTCTCTCTCTACCCTAACTAGTAAATAGCTCACCAATTTGTGGGACACTATTAAAGTTCAAATTGTTATCAAGATCCTATTAATTGATTAGGATCTAAATAGGATTTTAGTGTAATTCGTTTAGTCCAAGACAAGTTGGTTTACTCAAACCCAAGTTGACTGTCCTTTTCCCCGTTTTCCTTTACTTCTCCTTCATTCAATTAAACTTTTGTCTATGTACTCACTGCTTGAGACAACTAAACGTCGGCTTCAGAACATCCCACAAATTCCTAGTGTTTGGGAAGGGGATCGCCGTACTTTAACTGGAATTAACGCCAATCTAGAGCCAGATGTAGATGCGGAGGGGGAATGCATCATCTGGGTTGATGGCTCTGAAGGCTTCGTGCGAGCAATGGACGTAGTTTCACCAGAAATGGGTCTAGAAGCAGTAGTACGCACTTTATTGCGGGCGATCGAACATCCTCACAGTCCCGCTCAACCAGCCAGACCGCAAAAAATAGTGGTTCGCGATCGCGAGTTGCAATTCTTTTTGCGGGGAGTTCTGCAAAATCTGGATATTGCTATTGATTATGAACCGAGCTTACCTCTAATTGATGAGCTTTTTCGCGGTTTAGAAACTGTCGATCGCCAACAACTGTTAAGGATTCCTTCAGAGTACGAAAAGAATTTACGAGAAGTTGCCTATCAAATTTGGCACAATAATCCTTGGGATTTAATCGCCGACCACGATATTTTGGCAATCAAAATCGATCACTGGCATGTAGATACTATCTATGCTTGCATTATGGGCATGTTGGGACGAGAATACGGCATTGTTTTATATCGCTCCCTCGACTCTCTCAAATATTTTCGCTCGGTAGTTTTGACACAAGATTCGGTCGAGCAATTAGAGCAAGCTTTTCTCGCTCAAGACTGCTGGTTTCTCAATTTTGAACCAATAGACGAGCTAGGGTTTGAGGATGAAGATGAAGAAGATTTCGACCTTTCAGAATTAGATGTTTCCGAAATTCGCCCGATTTTTGGTAGTATTCATCCCTATGAAGGAATGCGTCCTCTCCAAGAAGAGGAAGAAGCTTTAGCAATTTATGTTGCTCTCAAAGCAATTGACAAATTTGTCAGCAAACATACAGACGAGTTAGAAGAAGAAAAAATTCCAGAACTTAGCGATCGCTTCAAAATTACCCTTCCTAATATTTCTGCACAATCCAGTCAACTCAAGCATAAGTCAGATTTATTACCAGCATCATCTGAAGACAATTTGAAACAGGCGATCGAGTCAAAAAAAGATGCCAAAACTAAAGCCACTCAACAAAGTAAAAAGAACATTTCAGTACAAATTTCTACCTTGCCCCAACTAGCTCAAGAATTGCTAGCTATGGCAGAAATGCCAGATTCAGAGGCTCTTTTTCCTCAACAAGACTCTCATCTACCTATCCAAGACGATTTAATCCCAGATGGTTCGGTTGTGAGCTTGGGGATGGTGTCTTGGGATATAATCAAACAACTAAAAAATTCTGCCAAAGATCGCGCGGTTGAATTAGTTGCTAATACCGAAGGAATGCCAGCGATTGTGATTCAAACTTCCCGTCCCAAAGCAAAAAGCCTAATTTCCAAACTCGATCGCGCTGGAGGAGTCAAAGCAGTTTGTTTTAATCGAGGCGAAGATCGCTTTACAGATACGATTTACGACTTGGGAATTTTGCAAACTGGCAATAATGAGCTATATATTTTTGGGGAGTATATCAAAAACGATCCTACCCATATCAAAGCTCGTAAACAATGGAATCAACGCTGTCAGAAAACTAATGGTCGTTGTGGAGTAATTATTGCTATGGGGGTGACAGGTGGCTCTCGCGGTCGTCCTCGATCGCAGGATATGTTAGCACTCTATGCCACAGACGCATTAGAACCAAAAGATCTCGGACTTGGAGTACTGCAATTGATGCCTCAATTCGATCTCGAATTTGATTAATGGTCTACTCAAAAATAAAAATCGCTGCTTATACTTGAAAAAAATTTTTACTTTCAAGTATGAAAACTGCGCTCAAATTGTCATTAATAACCTGGTTATGGCTATTTGTTATCAATATTGGAACTTACGGTATTAACGATACCACGGCTAGGTTGCAAATGGCTCATGCTTGGTGGACAGGAACTGAAGAAGCAACCCTACCAGCAGATTAGACCTCTTGCAAAAGTAGCTAACGATCGCCATAATTTAGCCCAAATCGC
>CAZJTL010000035.1:0-31173 GCA_964548905.1 uncultured bacterium
ATTTGGGCTAAATTATGGCGATCGTTAGCTACTTTTGCAAGAGGTCTATTGATTTGCTCCTATTGTTGTTAGTTATTTGTTGTTTGTTGTTAATTGTTCATAGTTCATGGTTCATAGTTCATGGTTCATGGGAAATTGCTAATGGCTAATGGCTAATTGTTTATCCTTACATTGCTGCTCCTCTGCTTCTGTGTTCCTCTGCTCCTCTGCTCCTCCGCTCCTCTGTCTCCTGTTAATACTCTTGGGAATGAAGCTAGCACAGATATCTAGTTTTATTCCTGACTCTTATACTTGTTTTTATTATTGTTTTGCTGATAAGTGTAAGTTAACCAGCGAAAGAACTAAAATTACTGCAAACAATACTAATCCAATCGTACAAGCGTAGCTAATATCTAAATCCTGAAATGCTCTTTCATAAACATAATAAACTACTGTTTTAGAGCTATTACGTGGTCCTCCTTGGGTCATGATATAGACTTCTTCAAACACTTTAGTCGCCGAAATTGAAGAAATTACTGCTACCAAAAATAAATAGGGACGCATTAAAGGGAGAGTAATATCTAAATGCTTGCGCCAATTATCCGAACCATCGATCGCTGCTGCTTCGTAAAGTTCGGGAGAAATTGATTGTAATCCTGCCAAATAAATAACCATGTAATAACCTAACCCCTTCCAGATTGTTACTAACATTACACTCCAAATGGCTAACTGCGGACTAGTCAACCAAGGAATTCCTTGCTCCATACCCACATTTTTCAAAAATTGGTTGAGCATTCCATTACTAGAGTAAATCGCTTTCCAAGCAATACCAGCCACTACCATAGAAATGATTACTGGAGTGTAGAATGAGACTCGAAACCAGTGAATTCCTCGCAGTTTTTGATTGACTAAAATTGCTAGTCCCAAGGGTGCTATGACTAGGATAGGAACTACACCAACCAGATAAAGCAAAGTATTTCTGAGAGTTTGCCAGAATACTCGATCTTTAAGCAAACGCTGAAAGTTTTCTAATCCGATCCATTCTGGTGCTTGAGTTAAATCGTATTCGTAGCGAGTAAAACTTAAGGAAAAAGCTTGAATAGCAGGAAAAAAAACTGTCAGTCCTAAAATTAGCAGTGCGGGTAGCAAAAACAAATAGGGAGTTAGTTTGAGTTTGGAAGCCTTTTCAAGAGAAATCATCTATAGCAATCCTGTTTGAGTTGTGAATTAATCGGTTAAGGTAGGCAATAGGCAATAGGCAATAGGCAATAGGCTTTCTTGAATTTTTCATGAATCATTTTAGGATTGCTATAGCAGTCCTGTTTGAATTGTTAATTAATTAATGTCATAATTTACAGCTAATTGACATTGCACTCTATCCACATCAGTATGTAGAACTAATTGCCTATTTTATGTTTAATCTCGATCGCGACATACCCAATACACCAGAAAATCAATGGAGAATTAAACTCGATCGCTTTGTGCAGCAGAATCAACAGAAGTTAGCTGCATTAGCTTGGGGGTTACAACAAGAATGGGGAGATTTGGATAATACTTTAGGTATCGATCTGCAACCGAAACCGCATTTTGTTGCTTGTTCGAGAAAATCTTTAGAAACCTTAAATAAAAACGTAAATGGTCAAATTCAAGAGATTTTAGGAATTTTAGACGGTTATAAACCAGAAGAAGAAGTTTCGATCGTGGCGATCGGCGAAGGACAAATCAAATTAATTCATTTTCAATCCCAACCTTCACCCCCTGATTGTTTTGCACAAGCAGAAGAAGATCTTGATGCTTTAATTCAAGTATTAGAAAATCGCTTACAAGAGCGGCTAGCTAGTTGCTAACAAATGTCCAAAGATACGTTATTTGCTTTGTCTCTGTTTCCCTATCTAGGGTTTTTATGGTTTTTGACTCGTAGCGGTAAAACTCCTCGTCTTGCTTTAATTGGCTTTTACTTCCTCTTAATTTTCGTGGCGATTACTATTCCTGCTGGTATTTATGCCAAAGTTCATTACCATGATGCTTTAGCTAACATAGACTGGTTGCATGGCAGTGCAGAATCGTTTTTAACTATATCGAATATTTTGGTAGTTTTAGGTTTCGCTCAAGCAATTCGCGATCGACAAAAATAAGTAGTCGTGCTTGCATTAATTGGATGGTTGAGATAGGGATTAGGAGTTAGGGAAATATCGAATATACAAATAATTAGGATCGAGCTACTTAATCAAAAAAGCTTTTGGAACTATGTCAAAGAACAATATTGACACAGAATATGATTCTTGGCTACTGGAGCAAGCGCAATTACTGCGCGATCGGGATTTTGAGCATCTGGATATAGATAATTTAATTGAGGAACTAGAAGCTTTGGTAAGAGGTGAGAAGTCATCAGTAGAACAGTTTGTATACTTAATTATGCTTCACCTTTTACTAATCGATTACTGGCACGAACAATCTGAGTGGAATCGTAACCATTGGGAAGCAGAAATAACGGGATTTCGCTTACAGCTTAATAACAAACTGACAACTAATTTGCACAATCATCTTTTAGAACGTCTAGATTTTCTCTACAGTAAAGCATATCAAGCGGCGGTAAAAAAAACTAAGAGCAGTATTAAAGACAATCGCTTTCCTAAAGAACGGAAATATAGTTTTGAAGATATTATTAACGATTAAGAGTTTGGATATTATGGAAAACCTCTTACTCCTCGAACAAGCTGCTAAAGCAGCGATCGCTAATTCAGAAGCCAAACCTAAGCCAGATCGCGTTGTCGAAGCTTTATTGCAAGCAGAAAAAAACACCAAACAAACTAAAGTATCCTATTCTTTGCCACAATTAATCGGAACATGGCGTTTATGTTTTATTACAGGGACGAAAAAAACGCGCCAGAGAGCAGGTATTGTTTTAGGGGCTGGTCGATATTTACCATCATTTGCGATCGCTAAACTTAATTATTCTTTGGACGAGCGATCGACAGACAATGAAACTGGTAAAGTTGAGAATTCTGTCAATTTGGGTGCTTTAAAATTATCTCTAACAGGGCCAATTAAATTTTTAGCTAAAAAAAATATTCTTGTCTTTGATTTTACCTACATCAGCGTACAGCTATTCGGAATCAAACTCTATCAAGGCTATCTTCCTAACGGTAAGACAACCGAAGCAAATTTCGATCGCCAGAAAGTTAATAAACAAGCTTTCTTTACCTATTTTCTAGTCAGCGATCGCCTGATTGCTGCTAGAGGTAGAGGTGGTGGTTTGGCGTTGTGGACTAGGGATTAGGGGCTAGGGTGTAGGGAGGCAGAGAGGCAGAGAGGTAGAGAGATAGAGAGGCAGAGAGGCAGAGAGGCAGAGAGGCAGAGAGGCAGAGAGGTAGAGGGGTAGAGGGGTAGAGGGTCAGGGAACACAAAACAGAAATTAGATGTCTATTTGCTGATAGCTGATAGCTGATAGCTGATAGCTGATAGCTGATAGCTGATGGCTGATAGCTGATAGCTGATGGCTACCTAGAACTGCTAAATAGATATTTATGGTTAATAATACAATCCAACCAAATATAGCTGGACAAGAAGTTCGGATTAAAGGTAATCCTGCTAATAAAGGGGTGACAACAGGAAAAACTAAAGAAATTGGTAATCGTCTTCTGGTGCAAATTCAATTTGGTACTAAGGAAAAAGTATATAAACCATATAATTTGTTAGAGCCATGCGGCGAACCAGAAGATATATCGGAATTGCTGCAACAAGGTGTTTTTAGTAATCCTGATGCTTTACGAAGAATTCTCACTTTTCACAAACTTAAAGGCAATTTAACGAATATTTTTTACAGCATGGAGTCGAGTAATACTGACTTCTATCCCCATCAATTCAAGCCTGTTTTAAAATTCTTAGAATCGCCAGTTGGTCGCTTATTAATTGCCGATGAAGTAGGCTTAGGAAAAACTATTGAAGCTACTTATATTTGGAAAGAATTACAAGCAAGAGCTGATGCTAGACGTTTATTAATTGTTTGTCCTGCTCTTCTCCGAGAAAAATGGCGCAGTGATTTATTAAATAAATTTAATATCGAGGCAAATATAGTTAATGCTGATGATTTATTAGAGAAAGCTAAAGCTAGTTTGAAAGCTAATTATCAAAATTCTTTTATTTGCATTGCTAGCTTAGAAGGATTACGTCCTCCTAATAATTGGTCTGACGAAAGAAATAAGAGTGCCAAGGCAGAATTATCACGACTTCTCGATCGTAATTTAACTGTCGATGAAGCCAAGATTTTCGATTTAGTTATTATTGATGAAGCTCATTATCTTCGCAATCAAACTACTGCCAATAATCGCCTAGGGAAATTACTCAGAGATTCTGCTCGTCATTTAATTTTATTAACAGCAACACCTATTCAAATTAATAGTTTTAATCTTTACGAATTACTGAGAATTATTAATCCCGATCAATTTTTCGATCGCGCTGTCTTTGAAGACATGCTTAATGCCAATGCTCCTTTAACTAAAGCCTTACAATTACTTCTGCAAAGTCCACCAGACTTAAACCAAGTAGTTAAAGCATTAGATGTAACTCTAAAATCACAATATTTTGCTAACAATATTGTCCTGCAACAAATTCGTCAACAACTAGCAAAAACTTCAGAATTAGATGATGAAACTAGAATTAGTTTGAGCAATCAACTAGAAAATTCTTCTCTTGTCAGTCAATATTTAACTAGAAGTCGCAAGCGTGAAGTTTTACCAAATCGAGTTGAACGTACACCTCAAACTTTAAAAGTTAATTTTTCTCTTTTAGAAAGACAAATCTACGATCGCGTTACCGAACAAATTCGCCAGCAAACGAAGGGGAAAAAAGGAATTAATTTGTTTAGACTAATTAGTCGTCAGCGACAAATGGCAAGTTCGCTTGTGGCTGCAATTCAAGCTTGGAAACAGCAAGGCATTGTTAACGATCTGGTAGAAGATAACGAAATATTTTGGGAAGATTTTGGTGTTGCACCACAATTACTTGAAGAAGGTGAAAAGACGATCGATCCAGGAGTAATCAATTTTAGTAATACGATTGGCAATATCGATCGCGAACAATTAGAAAGGGAAGACAGCAAATATCAAAAATTAATTGAATTCTTAAGTCAAGAGTTACAACAATCTCCTCAAGAAAAATTAGTTTTATTTGCTTATTTTAGAGAAACGCTCTTTTATCTACAAAGACGTTTGCAAGCAGATGGAATTTCTACTTGTTTAATCGTTGGCGATATGGGCGATCGCAAATGGGAAATCATTAAAGAATTTCAGCAAGGTAATGCATCTATTTTGCTCTCTTCTGAAGTCGGTAGTGAAGGTATCGACTTACAATTTTGTCGCTTTTTAATTAACTACGATCTACCTTGGAATCCGATGCGAGTCGAACAGCGTATCGGTAGATTAGATCGTTTGGGGCAAAAAGCAGAACGAATTTCTATTATTAATTTTAGTTTGGTAGATACGATCGAAGAAACTATCTTAGAACGACTCTACGATCGCATTCAAATTTTTCAAGAAAGTATTGGCGATCTGGAAAATATTTTGGGTGAGACAACGGAAAAGTTATTAATAGATTTATTCGATTCAAACTTAACAGAACCAGAACGCGATCGCCGTTCTCAAGAAACAATTTTAGCCCTAACCAAGCAAAGAGTAGAGCAAGAAAAATTAGAAGAAGAAGCTATCAATCTCTTAGCTTTTTCCGAGCATATCTTAACTAAAATTACTCACGGACGCGATCGAGGACGATGGCTTAGTCCAGATGAATTACATGCTTTTGTAGAAGACTTTTTTGCTCTTTACTATCCAGGTACAATTATCGAACCAGTAGCCAAGAAAAAACAAGTTTTCAAAATTTCTCTATCTGAAGATGCCAAAGTAGACTTACAAATTTTTATTCAAGAGCATAAATGTTCTGTACCTACACTATTAACTAATCTTCCTGTTAACTGTTTCTTTGATGCTAAAGTTACTGAGGTGATGGGGAAGCGCAATGAATTGCTAGACCCCACTCATCCACTAATTCAATGGATTAGAACTTATTACGAACAAAATCAGCATAATTTTCATCAAGTTTCGGCGATCGAACTAGACCAAAAATATGTCAATCTCAAGCCAGGAATTTATGTTTATGCGGCTCAGCTTTGGTCACTTTCAGGTTTAAAAACTGTTAGCAAAATTGTCTATAAAGTTGCCCACTCTGAAGATAAAGAAATGCTTGCAGATGAAGATTCTGAAGCTTTAATTACTCAAATTGCTGCTCAAGGTAAACCCAAACCCAATGCTATTAATTTAATTAAAAATCGCCAAGAAATTTTAATAGCTTATCATCAATGCGATCGCTATTTAGAACAAGCATTCGATCGCGCTGCTAATGAATTTGAAATTGACAATCATAATCGTTGCGATATACAACAACAAAGCGCTCAAGATTATGCCAATCGTAGAAAACAAGAACTAGAAGAAAGGATCGCCAAGTTTAAGCAGGAAGGACAATTACAAATGATTCCTGCTACAGAAGGATTATTAAATAAAATTAATCGAGAATTAGAAATTAAAAAAAGAGCGATCGCCACCAAAAGAGATACCAATATAGAATTAGTTCAGTTAGCTGCTGGAGTAATTTTTATTCAGTGATAGTCATCAAGTATATTGTTGATAATCAGGCGCTAAATGTAAATAATTAAAACTTGTAGGTTGGGTTGATGCAAGAAAACCCAACGCAACCTAACCTAAGCAATCCTATAATTACTCAGGATTTTCATAAAAAATATAGCTAGTTGAATAATCGCTAAACTCAAAATAAACCTTTTTTTCGCCTGGATCTACTTTAAAATTTTGATTCAGATCCAAGTAACCATAGCCAAACCGATAGGGACGAATTTGAGAGCGATCGGTTGTCCCATGAGCAGTACTTAATTTATCAATTTTGATGAAGCGATTGACTAATTTATCTCCTGCATAAATATCTAAAACGCCATTAGTACCAGTCCAATTTTGTACCTCACGACCAATCATATTTTGAGTTTCTTTGGTACAGCCAGTAACTAACAAAAATAGCGAACAAAATAAAGCCAAATTTTTCATATTTTCGCTTAAAAAATTGATTCTACTATAACCAAAAAGATGAAGATGCTGCTTGCTACTTTGTATTACTTCCTACTTTTTCCCTAACCCCTAACCCCTAACCCCTAACCCCTATTCAGTCTCGAAGGGTTAAAATTTCTACACCTTCATTAGTTACGGCGATCGTATGCTCGAATTGTGCTGAGAGTCTGCCATCTTTAGTAATTGCAGTCCAACCATCTTCGAGAATTAAGGCTTCCCATGTTCCTTCATTGATCATCGGTTCGATCGTAAATACCATCCCAGGACGCAATTTTTTGCCTTTGCCTCTTGTGCCATAATGAGGAACTTGAGGTGCAGTATGGAAGATATGACTAATCCCATGTCCGACAAAATCTCTAACTACTGAAAAACCATGTGCTTCAGCATATGCTTGAATCGCTGCACCAATATCACCAATTCTTGCCCCTGGTTTAACTTCTGCAATTCCACGTCTGAGACATTCTTCGGTGACATCTACTAGTTTTTTGGCATTGGGAGAAGGAGTACCAACAAAAAAAGTTCTAGAAGTATCGCCGTGATAGCTATCTAAAACAAGAGTAACATCAATATTGATAATATCTCCTTCCTGTAAGATTTGCTTGGCACTGGGAATACCGTGACAAATCACTTCGTTAACACTGGTACAAAGAGATTTGGGAAATGGCATGACCGAGCCAGGATATCCCAGGGGCGCACTTTTTGCCCCGTGCGCTTGCGTCCAACATTCGGCTTCGTCGTTAATTTCTAGAGTACTGACACCTGGTTTAACCATTGGTGCAAGATGATCTAATAATTCAGCCGCCAAGCGTCCCGCACGACGCATTTTTTCTATTTCTCTAGATGAAAGTAAAGTAATTGTTTCGTTGCCCATAGAACCCCATCCTAATATTTATTTACTTAGTATGAAACAAATAAAGAAACTAATAATAGTTAACTAATAGTTAACAGAAATTTATTCCAGAAAGTAATTCTCTCACTCGATCGCCAGGAAGGGAACCTGAAAACTAGCACTCGGCTCTACTCAAGCTCGAAGCACACATATTTGAGTTTTGGAGATTAGACTGGAGAAAATTAGTTTAAATTTGCACGTTCTTGACTGTAATATTTGAGAGGTGTTTGTGACAACTGCTGCTGTCGTCTCTGAGATTAAAACTGACGATCGTCTTTGGTATTGGAATACTTGGCAAGATTTACCTTATCTAACTTGCAGTTTGCTCGAAGATTGGCAACATGGTTTTTTTACTCAACAGTTTTCACCTCGATCGCCAGAATCATTAATCGAAGTCCTGCAACCAGAAGCAAAAGTCACTCGACTCAGACAAATACATGGAAATCAAGTTTTAACTCCCTCAGAAATCGCGATCTATTGTTCTGAGCAAGAAGACAAAAATAGTCTTGCTGCTGGAGACGGAATTATTAGCGAAGCAGAAGCACAATCAGTTTGGGTAGCTAGTGCAGATTGCAGCCCAGTGTTAATTGGCGATCGCCGTAATGGTCAAGTAGCCGCAGTTCATGCTGGATGGCGAGGAACAGCACTAAAAATAGTACCAGAGACGATCGCTCGTTTTCTGGCTTTTGGTAGTGAGTTAGCTAATTTACGTATTGCCATTGGTCCCGCGATCGCAGGAGAAGTCTATCAAGTCGATCGACAAGTAGCGGTGGAAGTTGGAAGTACTCTTTTTCCCGAAACGAAAGCAGACAGCCCAGAAACAATTTTAGAGCGATTAGAGCAATTGCCAGCTTCTCCCATCTTGCCAGATTCTGAACCAACAAAAGTACGATTGGATGTCCGTAAAGTAAATGCCATTCAACTTCAGCAGCTAGGAATTCAACCAGAACAGATCGCGATCGCACCTCATTGCACCTATCAACAGCCAGAATATTTCTTTTCTTATCGTCGTACTAATCAGAAAAATGTTCAGTGGTCGGGGATTGTTAGTAAATTTGTTATACCAAATTAAAAAATATTTCCGACAGATTTTGTAGGGGCGAATAGCCATTCGCCCCTACGTTTAGATGTAATGGTCACTTTTTTTCAAATTTGTATCAGTTAACAACTTCTAACCAGGGTAAAAAGCGAAACGCGATATATCGCTTCTCTACAGGGTTTCTATAGCCTGTTTGATTGCTTGTAGCTGTTCGCGATCGCTATTGTATCCCCAACGTTCTAAAAAGTCTTGATAACTTCCTGCTCCTGTGACTATACTTTGGTACAGTTCCTGGAGTTTAATCGCACTTTCTTCTAGTTGCAGTTTTTGTATTAATTGAATGCTTCGCCGACAAACGCGATCGGAACCTTGTGCTGAATTTTCATCGCTATTGCGTCGATGGGTAATTGCCATTGCTGTTGACATGGCAAGGTTTTTTACCAACAGTTCGCTGACAAGATCTGGAGAAGATTTTAAAGCGACAACGACACTATTGCTAGGAGAATCTGCCAAAGAGCGATCGTCCGTAAGATAGGTGACGAAAAATCCTCTTGCACCATTCATTGTCTTAACTAGTGCCGCGATCGCCGACATTATTTCTGTCTCACTTAAGCTATTGCTTGCCATTTGCTCTAGTAAAGAGTGAGTTAGCGCGATCGCTTCTTGGAAAGTAATTGATTCTGATGCTTTTAAAATTGTCATAGAAAATTAAGAATAGTTGTCATAATTTCTGCCTCTGTCGCAGGAGCATTATTATTAATGATGGCATCCCAGTTATGCTCGATCTTGGAGACGATTTGGTTATATTCTTCAACTTTTCGATCGGATACTGGAATATGATCGGCGTTGTTCCGTGTTTTTACTCTTCTTAAACACTCTTCTAAATCGGCGAAAACTTTTATTAGTTTTACATCATATTTATTTCTGAGTGAAGAATACATACGGTGGAATCCTATCCCTGCTCCAAGACTTTCAATCATAACTTGGCGATGCTGCTCAAATTCTCGATCGATCTCCTGCTCAACTTTTAGCCAACCATCTTCACCTGGCGCTAATTGCAACCAGATCGGTTCTACTCTCAAGAACTTAATCTCTGTATTTCGATCGACCGTACTGCCAATATAAGTTTTTCCCGCTCCTTTCGGACCAATTAAAATGTACAGAACTTTTTTCATGTTCCGATGACTTCTAAGAATTAAAAATTAAACTTAGAAGGCAATAGGGAAGAACTAGAGATTGAATGCTTGTGTTAATTAAGTGTCAAAAACTTTTCTAATGCTGCTACCATTTGAGGCGGCCAGCGACGAATGTTTTTCACCCAATTAAGATCTTGGTAGCGAGAATCAATACCAACTGTTGCTACCCAATTGCTTTCTGCTTCGCCTTGTTGTCCGACTTCCCAAAGAATAGCGGTAAAAGCAGCACGCAGATCGGCGAACATGGGATATTTACGTACTAAGTTACGTACATGTTGCATTGCTTCTTGTTTGTTACCAACTTGATAGGTAACTAAGGCGGCGTTGGCACGAGCAATAGCAAAATCAGGTGCTAAGTCTACAGCTTTTTGGTAGTCTGTGAGAGCTTCTAACCATCGTTGTTGTCCTGCTCTAGCATTACCTCGATTATTGTATGCCATAGCATCTTGAGGGTTAATGGCGATCGCTCGATTATAGTCGATCAGAGCATCTTCATATTTACCCTGTCCTTCTAATGCTACACCACGATTGAGATAGGGGTCTGGTTGTTCTGGAGCTAGTTGAATTGCGCGATCGAAGTCGGCGATCGCTTCGTCTAGTCTGTGTTGCGCTACTCTAACATTACCTCTGTTGCTCCAAACAGCCGCATTATCAGGAAATTCAGCAATTAATTCCGTCCAATATTGCTCTGAGCGGGTAAAATCTCCTTTTTTGGCAGCGACAACTGCTTTTTTGGCAACTTCGTGACCGCGCTGCCATTGTGCCTCAGAAATAGTATTAGGGGTATTAACCTCTTCTGCCATGACAGGCAAATGAAATGTCAAGATTAAGACTAGGCACAGTAAACTTAAGATCCAACGCATGATTACCGTCCGAGTTTCTAGTAATTATTACCTATTTTAAAGGCAAAAAGCAAGAGGGAAGAGGCAATGCTCAAAATAGTTGCGCTGTCATTTTTACCATCCTAGAACACTAGCAAGCGATCGCGCCATATTTGGCAGTTCCATCGCATCCATGGCGGCGGTTGGTTCGTAACCACAGTGCATCATACAGTCAGCACATTTAGGATTACCACTTTTGTGTCCGTAATTATGCCAATTGGTGTTGTCTAATAACTCTTGGAAAGAACTGTAATGTCCTTCATTAAGTAAATAACAGGGTTTTTGCCAACCCAAAACACTGTAACTAGGACTTCCCCAAGGAGTGCATTCATAGTCTTTTGCACCAGTTAAAAAGTCTAGAAACAAAGGATTGTGATTAAAATTCCATTTTCTTTGACCTTTGTACCAAGGAGAGAGAATTTCTCGGAATAAAGCTTTAGTTTGTTCTCGTTGGAGGAAATGTTCTTGGTCGGGTGCCAATTCGTAGCTGTAGCCAGGAGAAATCATCATACCATCAATCCCTAAAGCCTTGAGAAAATCAAATAACTCTTGGATTGTTTCTGGTTTAGTTCCTGCAAAAATAGTAGTATTGGTGGTGACGCGAAAACCTCTAGCTTTAGCAGCTTTAATCGCTTTAACTGCTGTCTCAAAAACTCCATCGCGATCGACACAGCGATCGTGTAATTCTTGAGTGCCATCGAGGTGTACGCTAAAGGTGAGATAGGGAGAAGGTTGGAATTTGTCTAAACTCTTTTCTAGTAAAATGCCGTTGGTACAGAGATAAATAAACTTTTTGCGTTCTACTAAACCTGCAACTAGGCGATCGATCTGAGGATGTAATAAGGGTTCACCACCAGGAATCGAAATCACAGGCGCACCACATTCTTCCGCCGCCGCAAAGCACTGTTCGGGAGTTAGATGGCTTTTGAGAACTTCGGGAGCATGTTGAATCTTACCACAACCAGAACAGGCTAAATTGCAGCGAAACAAAGGTTCTAGCATCAAAACTAGAGGAAATTTTTTACGACCTTGAAGACGTTGTTCGACTAAATATTTACCAACTGCGATCGCCTGCTGTAGCGGCACTACCATCGATGCTACCTCATCATTAATCTTGACAACATTCTAGCGATTTTGCCGCCTAAAACCAGGATTTTCACTAAAAACTAATTATTAAAAAGGGCTGGACATTGGCAGATGAGCTAGAGAATTTAACCTTGTAGTAACAAGGCTGTTTACTTCTGCCTTCTGCCTTCTTGTGAACCAGAAATCCAAATCTGTTTTAATCCAACGCTAGAACTTTCTTCAACAGCGATCGATCTTCAGGTTTGATCCGAAAACGACCATTTTCAATATCGCGAATCCAGCTTTGACTTTTGCCAGCAACTTTAGCTAGTTCTCTTTGACTCCAGCCTTTATCTTTTCTAGCGCTAGCAATATGTTCGCCAGACATTACTGACTCAACGATCGGCTTTTTTCGCGAAGAAATACTTTTTAGTTTACCCTCTCCAAATTTGCGCCGCTTTTTTTCCAATTTATCGAAAGTTTGTTCCCAATCATCGGGAAGTTCAAATTGCAAGATACGGGCATTCATTAAGGAATTCCATTTTCCTCTCGGACTAGAATCTGTTAAGCGATTATCGCTACAACCGTCATTAATCCAAAATTCGATCGCGTCGTCACCATCGTCAGGAATATCTGCTAATTTTACCCACAAAGGCTGAATCTCTTCTGAATAGGTTACAGGATCGAAAACTGGTTTTAATCCGTATTGATTGAGAATATCTAAGTCACTTTCAAAAGTTCGCAGTAGTCTTTTTCTTTCTTCGCGATCGCTGTGTGCTTTCATCAATCTCTTTTCGCCGTAGGCAATTCGCATCAAGGTGGGTACTGTTAGACGTTGTTCTTTCCCCATTCTGGTTTTAAATAGCAACCACAACATTAGACGAACTGCGCCTTCATGTTGCTGCCAAATACTCATTACCGTACTCAATACAGATTTGGGCAGACTGCTGTATTGATAGAAAGCTTTGCGATCGCGACAAGCTTGTTTGTTGAGGAAATACTTTGCCCACATCCCCGCTTTGATTCGGAAAGTTAAACCGACTAGATGTTTGCATCCTAATTCATCTTTCTGGAAATGATGGTGAATTTCCAACAAGTGCCAAATTTTTTCTTTTTTGAGATTTATTTCTTCGATTCTGCCTTGTCTGGGGGAGTGAATTCCTATTTCCAGCGCGCAGGGTTGTTGGGCGAGTTCTTTAATTAAAGTTAGTCTGTAGGCTTTACTTAAATCTTTGCGCTTATCGAGTCCGAGATATTCTTCGATTTGGCGATCGTTAATCACAAATTCTTGTTCCCAAAGTTTCTCTAGGGTTGCGGCATAAGCAGCATAAATCAAATGCAGACAAGAAGCACGAATATCGAGAGACTCGACGAGGGACATTTCTTTTTTTCTGGCAACTTCAACCGCAGAAGAACCAGCAGGTTTGTCCATGACTTTTAAATGAAGTTTACCTCTTCCTCGATCGATCGCTCGCTCATAAGAAAGTTCTCCTTTGTCGTTTTCTTGCCAAGCTAGCGATTGACGCTGCGATAATAAATTACAAGCTTCCCAAATCACAATTGCTGAAGCAAAAGGATTGTTTTTGCCATTGAGAAAGAGATCGGGACTGGTTAAAAGTGTCGTTTGGATCGCCTTGTGCCTGCCTTTTTTTGGTTGCGATGGAATTGGTAGATCGATCGGACAGCTAACCACGCATTGAGGTTCATCGTGATAGCCTTGACAGTCATTGCAAAGGGCGGGATTAATCCAAAGTTGACCCTCATCTACAAAAAGGAATGTTTTTGTTAAGTAGTAAATCAACAAAAGCTAATTTTCTTATCGATCGTTAATAAAAATTAATTTAATTAGTTTAAATATAAAATCATTCATTTAAATAACAAGTGAGATGGCAGATCGAGGCTTTTAATTTCTCTTGTCATCTTGTTCGATCGCGTTTATTCGTGTCGGAATCATTTTATTTATTCATAGCAAAACTTTTTCTGTTTGGTGCTTATCTGCAAGGCAGTGCTAACAGAAAGAGGAGAGTTGAAGATGAACAAAATTCCAGGATCGATTGTAACTTTGATTGTTGGTGTGGTAGTGACTGCGATCGGCTTTTGGGTAAGTCAAAATCATCATTTATTACCCGAACAAGCCTCAATACAAGCACCAATTGTGGACAATTTTTTTAGTACGATGGTTGACATCGCTACGGTTTTATTTTTAATCGTTCAAGGTGCTATTCTTCTCTTTGCAATTAAATATCGTCGTCGTCAAGGAGATGATAGCGACGGCGTACCTATAGAAGGTAACTTTGCCCTAGAAATCGTCTGGACTTCAATTCCTGCAATTATCGTAATTTGGCTAGGAATTTACAGCGTTCAAGTTTACGAAGATATGGGCGGATTGAGTGTAGGGCATGGCAGCCACCATCACTCTTCACAGATGATAGCATCAACTCAAGCAGATGCCGACTTTGGTTTGGGTAGTTCTCAACCTCAAGCCACCAAACCAGCAGACTTGCTCGTAAACGTGACGGGATTGCAATACGCTTGGTTATTTAACTATCCCGATCGCAACCTTACCACAGGAGATTTACACGTTCCAGTCGGTAAAGACATACAAATAAATCTAACCGCCCAAGATGTAATTCACTCCTTTTGGATACCTCCATTTCGCATCAAACAAGATGTCATGCCAGGGATAAATAGTCAACTTAGATTTGTCGGCACAAAGACAGGTACTTTTCCGATCGTCTGCGCCGAACTCTGTGGTTCTTATCACGGCGGTATGAGAAGCCAAATTGTCGTGCAGACACAAGAAGAATTCGATCGCTGGCTTAGTGAGACTTAGAGACTTAGAGGCTAGGGATTAGGGATTAGGGATTGGAAAGCAAGGGAGCAGGGGGCAGGGAGCAAGGGGGAAACCAATGAGCTATGAACAATGAACAATGAACCATCAACAATGAACTATAAATTATGACAAAAACAAATATTCCTGTAGAAGATCGGACAATTCTTGTCGAGAGTGATAGCGCGAAACTAGCGTGGAAGTGGTACCACTACTTTACATTTAATACTGACCACAAAGTAATTGGTATTCAATATCTCGTCACTGCTTTTATTTTCTATCTAATTGGCGGGTTAATGGCGGTTGCATTACGAATGGAACTAGCTACCCCCGATCCAGATGTTCTCGATCCGACTGTTTATAACGCTTTTATGACAAATCACGGCACGATTATGATCTTTCTGTGGATCGTACCTAGTGCCATTGGTGGATTTGGAAACTTTCTGATTCCTCTAGAGATTGGTGCTAGAGATATGGCGTTTCCCAAACTAAATGCGATCGCTTTCTGGCTCAATCCTCCCGCAGGGGCGCTATTATTGGCAAGTTTTTTCTTTGGTGGTTCTCAAAGCGGTTGGACTGCTTATCCACCTCTGAGTTTAATTACAGCCAATACCGCCCAAACTTTTTGGATTTTGGCAATTGTTTTGGTAGGTACTTCTTCGATTTTGGGTTCGTTGAATTTTGTTGTCACCATCCTCAAAATGAAAGTACCGAGTATGCAATGGACTCAGCTACCTTTATTTTGTTGGGCAATTTTGGCAACTTCAGTATTGGCATTACTTTCTACACCCGTACTAGCGGCTGGCTTGGTACTGTTATTGTTTGACATTAACTTTGGCACTTCTTTCTTTAAACCCGATGCAGGTGGTAACGTCGTACTTTACCAGCACTTATTTTGGTTCTATTCCCATCCTGCGGTGTATCTGATGATTTTGCCGATTTTTGGCATCATGTCTGAAGTCATTCCAGTACACGCCCGCAAACCGATTTTTGGTTACAAAGCGATCGCCTATTCCAGTCTCGCTATTTGTATTGTCGGTTTGTTTGTCTGGGTACATCACATGTTTACTAGCGGTACGCCTGGATGGATGCGGATGTTTTTTACTATCTCGACTTTGATTGTGGCAGTACCTACAGGAGTCAAGATTTTTGGTTGGGTGGCGACACTGTGGGGCGGTAAGATTCGTTTTACCAGTGCCATGCTATTTGCGATCGGGCTATTGTCGATATTTGTCATCGGTGGTTTGGGCGGTGTAACTCTAGGAACTGCGCCTTTCGATCTCCACGTCCACGATACTTACTATGTCGTCGGTCATTTTCATTACGTTCTCTTTGGCGGTTCGGTGTTTGGTATTTACGCTGGTATTTACCACTGGTTCCCCAAAATGACAGGGCGAATGCTGAACGAAACTTTGGGAAAAATTCACTTTATCCTAACTTTTATCGGCACTCATTTAACTTTCCTACCGATGCACAAATTGGGATTACAAGGAATGCCTCGAAGAGTCGCCATGTACGATCCTCAATTTACCAATATCAATTTAGTTTGTACTGTAGGCGCTTTTGTCCTAGCAGCTTCGGTAATTCCTTTTGCCATTAACGCTATCTGGAGTTGGACGAAAGGTAAACCAGCAGGCGATAACCCCTGGCAAGCGCTTACTCTCGAATGGACAACCACTTCCCCACCCGCGATCGAAAATTGGAAAATCTTACCAGTGGTGACACATGGCCCCTATGACTATGGAATGAAGGAGGGAGTAGGAAGTAAGTAATGAGTAATGAGTAATGAGTAATGAGTAATAAGTAATAAGTAAACAACGGCTGTTTCCTCCTGCCTCCTTAAAACAAGTTATAAGTCATAAGTCATAAGTTATAAGTAAACAACTTAAGACTTATGACTTAAGACTTATGACTTAATTCTGCCTCCTGCCTTCTTTCAATGAACCATGAACCATGAACAAACAACAAACAACAAACAACTAATAACTAAATTATGCAAAGTTCGATTACGCAAGATCCAACTACTTCAGAAGTCACCCATCACGAAGAACATCCCGATTTAAGAGTTTGGGGGTTGTTAACCTTTCTCGCCTCAGAATCTTTGATGTTTGGGGGATTTTTTGCTACTTATCTGTTTTTGAGAGGAATAGCGGCACAATGGCCGCCCGAAGGTACTGAAGTAGAACTGTTAGTACCGACAATTAACACGATTATTCTGGTGTCTAGTAGTTTTGTCATTCACCTTGGAGATGTCGCGATTAAGAAAAACGATAACTAAAGATTTACTGCGATCGGCAGCCCAAACTTGGGAAAATACTTCAGAATCAGAACAGTACATTCGAGAAGCGATCGCCGAATGTGATGATAATCTAGATGTTCTCGTCGCTGCCTATCGCTACTTTTTCTACAAACACAATGACGCGATGGCATTGCAAGTATCCCAAAAAGTTGTCGATCGCATTAAAGCCTTAGAACATTTGCCAGATGATTGGGAACAACTTAGATTAATTCTGCGCGATCGTCAAGATAATCCCAATATCAGACTTTACCTCAATGCTTATGCTGCCTCTGGTTTAGTTTTAGCAAGATTGGGAGAAACAGAAAAGGCAAAAGAAATCACCGAAAGAATCAAAGAATTTGACGAAAAACACGAATTCGGTGCTTCAGTTGTTTTCGACATCCTCACCAATCCGATCGACGAAGATGACGATGAATAGAAATGGTGATGGTAGGGGCGAATGGCCATTCGCCCCTACACCCTACACCCCAAACCCTACACCCTACACCCCAATTAATACCATGCAAGAAGAAAAAGTTCTCGTTGGCACTCTTAGCCACCAACCAACCTTTACTCAAGTTATTGGCGATTACATCCAATTGACCAAACCTCGTATCATTTTACTATTGCTAATTACTACTGCTGGCAGTATGTGGACTGCTGCTGAAGGTAGAGTAGATCCGATTATTTTGTTGATAACGCTTTTGGGTGGTGCTTTGACTGCTGGTTCGGCTAATACTATTAACTGTATCTACGATCGCGATATCGATTCGATTATGAAAAGGACGCGCGATCGACCGATTCCTTCGGGGAGGATACAGCTTAGAGATGCGATTGTTTTCGCGATCGCCTTGGCGACAATTGCCTTTATGCTCTTAACTACATTCGTCAATTTCCTGAGTGCTTGCTTGGCGATGAGTGGCATTCTTATCTATGTTTTAGTTTATACCCATTGGCTCAAAAGACACAGCACGCAAAATATCGTCATTGGCGGCGCGGCGGGGGCAATTCCACCTTTAGTAGGTTGGGCTGCGGTGACAGGTGGACTCGACTGTACTGCTTGGGCGTTATTTGCCATTATCTTGTTGTGGACTCCTGCCCATTTTTGGTCGTTGGCGATGTTTATTAAAGATGACTACGCCAAAGTCGGCGTACCGATACTTCCTGTAGTTATGGGCAATTCTTGCACCAGCCGTCAAATTTTTTACTACACCCTAGCGCTGATTCCAGCGACATTGTTGTTAGTTTATCCGTTACAGGTAATGGGGGCAATTTACACCGCGATCGCGCTAAGGAGAAAAGAAAAATGATGATTCAAGATTGGTTAGTAACAGATGAAGGAGAATGCCAGGCGCGCCCTTCAGCTAGAGAATGGAATTTGATTAGAAATAATTATTATTTCCATCGTTTTTTGACAGATGTGGTCGATTTACTCGATCGCGTGTCAATTGAGGCGGAACAATGGGATTATTTGCCCCAAATTCGTACTTTAGTCAGAAAATTATTGATTAACTCTTACTGGCTAAAAACTCAATACCTAGAACCTTCCCCACAAACGGGCATATCGATTCAAACACTTTATGACGAAATTGGCTATCCCCTAACAGTGCAGAATGTCACCTTTGCACCTGGGGTTATTTCACCCATTCACAATCATGGCACTTGGGGAGTTGTCGCCTTACTCAAAGGACAGGAAAAACATACTTTTTGGCGGCGTGTCAACGATCCAAAATTTCCTGACAAAATCGAACCTGTAGGCGAGAAAATTCTCGATCCTGGTGAAATTATTAGCTTTACTCCTAGTGCTATCCATCAAGTCGAAGCGATCGGCGATGAACCCGTCGTTACTTTTCATCTCTACGGCGATACTTTTTCAAAATTGCGCTTCAAATTCGATCTCGCAACATTTAGCGCTAGTAACTTTTAGGGAAGCAGAGATGCAGAGGGACAGAGAAACCAAGAGGAGGAAGAAGAACAGGATTATTTTGCCATACGCGCCTGAGCTTGAGCGTTATCTTGAATGACTTGCTGACGAACTCTTGGTGTGACACAAACACGATCTTCAGGAGTGGTTTCACGCCAGACATAACCATCTATACAGCTTTCTGGATCGTAAGCAGCAGCATTACGACGATCTTCTGCTTGAGCATTGTCAAAAGCTACTTGTTGGCGAACTTCTGGCTTGACACAAATGCGATCGCCTGGAGTGGCTTCGCGCCACACATAACCATCAATGCAAGCATCAGTCTGAGCATTATTGTTAGAAGGAGTGACTGGATTGGAAACAGCCGCATCTCTTCTAGCAATCTGCGGTGGCTGAGTTTGCTGTGGTGGTTGCTCGACAATTTTTGGTTGTGGTTGTGGTTGTGGTTGCTGATTGGCAATAACTTGTGGCTGTGGTTGTGGTTGTTCTGATGGCTGCGATCGCTCTTGGGCAAGTTGTTGTTGTTTTTTCTCTGCTGCTGCTTGTTTGAAGGCTATTTCTTTCTGTAGTTTAGTTTTTCTAGATTGCCAATAAGGATTAGTATCGCTTAAGCTATCGGCTGCAAAGCTAGCATCTTGCCATCTACTCTGGATAATCGCTCTTTGAGCTTCGCGAGCATATTTTTGATTATCAGCCCATTCCTGATTCCATTGCTTGCTTAGTTCTCTGGCTGATTCAGCTTGGGATACACCAGCAGGAATTGTTTTTAGCATGGCGATCGCTTCAGTTAACTTGCCTTGTTTTTGGTATTTTTCGATCGCCTTCTGAACTATACTTGAGGACCACTTGTCAATTTTTTCTTGAGCCTTTAAGTAGGAATCTCCAGTTTGCACGGAAACTTTATTAGCTTCGGTAATTGCATCCTTAAACTTACCACCAGCAGCAAGTTTGTCAGCTTTGGCTAGTAATTTGTTGGCTTCGGCTTGTTCTGAATCGACTGGATTATCTGGAGTTAAACCTGGAAGCAAAGCAGTATCATCATATTTTTTAGTATCTGTATTTTTGGTTGTACTAGTTGCAGTTGGCTGTTTTTCTGTTGCTGTTTTAGGTTTACTAGCGCTAGCGTTTGTTTTCTGCTCTTGAGTAGTTGATGATTTGGCAGGATCATTTTTCGCTAGATCGGCAATCACATCTAGATTGGAGTCTTTAGTTAAAAATGTAGGCTGAATCACGCCGAAAAAGCCAACGGCGGCTAATGCAGCTACAGACAAAACGATCGCAATCGGAAAAATTTTATTGTTGTTCCTGTTGCCTCTAGGTCTAGATTGAGGATAATTAGGTCTAGATTGAGGATGATAATTGGAATGGCGAGGAGTTTGTTGACGAGCAGGAATATTAGGATTGATATATCTGGAGTTAGCAATGGTTGTTTTGGCAGGAGAAACGGTTGGTTTTTCTGGTGGATTTAGTCTTGAAGTAGAACTAGAAGCAAATACTTCTGTATTTGCACCAGACTGAGGCGATCTTGGTGAGTGAGTCTTACCATCAACAAAGGTGGTATTACCGCTTCCATTAGGAGTCTGAGGAGCTACTGGTTGATTTAGTCTTGAATTAGATTGAGAAGTAAGCACTTCTGTATCTGCACCAGATGGAGACGATTGTAATTGCTTAACGGTTCGATCGTCAAAAATTGTATCTACTCTATAATCTGGAGTTGGAGGAGAGACTGGTGGATTTGGTGTTCTCTGAGAACTTGATGCATTTGAGGCAAATACTTCTGTATCTGCATGAGGATCGAACTCAGGAACTGACGGTGGATTGACTTGCGCCTGAGATGGGCGAGAAGCAGGTGGGTTGCTTCCTACTCCAGTAGGGCGAGGAGGGACTGGTGGATTGACTTGCGCCTGAGATGGGCGAGAAGTAGGTGGATTTGCCTTAGCATTAGTTCCTGAAGAAGTATACCAAGGATCGAAAGGCTGTTCGGGACTTGAAGAGGCTACATGCTGAGATGGAGACGATGAAATAAAAGTTGAGTCTGAATCTCTCTTTGGGTTCAAATTATGCTGATGAGCAGGTGTTGATGATCTCGGTTGATAGTTAAATCTCTCTAAGGCTATTAAAACCTCAGTCGCTGACTTATAGCGTTCTTTGGTGTTGTGACGCACCATTTTACTCAAGATTTCTTTTAAGATAGGATTGGCAGAGGTGAGATGTTGCCAGCATACTTCTTCCGATTCATCTTCTTCTAGATGTCGTGGATGAACACCAGTTAAGGCTTGAATGCACATCATTCCTAGTGCATAGAGATCGCTGCTAGGTTTTGGTCTACCTCTAAGTTGTTCTGATGGTGTATAACCAGGACTACCAATATCGATCGACAGGTTAGCACCGCAAGTTAAATCGTTTTGAAATTGTTTGACTGCTCCGAAATCAATTAATACTAACTGCTTGTCTGAGTTGCGTCTAATAATATTGGGTGGTTTAATATCTCTGTGGATCACTCCTTTCTGGTGTAGCACTTCCAGAATCGGCAAGATTCCTTTCAGTAGATTGATGACATAACGCTCGTCTCTGATTTTTCCCGCACAAATTTCTTTACTTAAATCTTGACCATCAATAAACTCTTCCACCAAGAAAAATTCTTTATTTTGCTCAAAATAAGCAAATAATTGGGGGATTTGGGCATAATTTGCGAGTTTGGCGAGAATTTCTGCTTCAGATTGAAACAGTCTTTTAGCAGTTTCTAAAAATCGAGGATCGTTGAAATAAGGCTTGAGGTGCTTGACAACGCACTTGGGATTTCCAGGGCGGTGCTTATCTATTGCCAGATAGGTGTGGCCTTGTCCGCCTTTTCCTAAAAAATCAATGATTTGATATCTTTGTTGCAGTAGCTCGCCAATCATATTCGGTCTTAAAGTTAGTCAGAACAAGCCTTATGTTTATCTAAGGAGATAGTTAAAGTCCAAGTTATAGGATACAGAAACTAAATAAGAAATCGGAAAAGTTGGTTTAGTCGAGCGATTAAAATTTGCTCGATATCGAAAAAACCGCTCAAACTGACCAAGTAATAATCTTTTATCTAGATTTTTAAGAGCATCCGTTAACCGCTCAAACTAGAATTTGAGGCTAAAAGTTTTATTCCAGTAATCTGAGTCGAAGTAAATGCCAAGATCTCCGACTTTAAGCGCCATTATTTTTAGCCATATTTATTCTATCGTTTGCTTGAATTTTGATAGCAATAATATTTGTATTTTTTGCCAAGATTTCTAAATCATTCTTTAAATTGCGATTCCCGAACTAAAAATTACGGCAACCTCACCAATCATTTCAAGCGAAGTATGGTTAAGAAATTTTACAATTATTAAAAAGAACTGTAATAAAAAATCAATTAACTAATGAGCATTAAAGATAAACCTCCTTCTCGATCGCGCCAAATTGGTAATATTCTCCTCTTGTTGGCAGGCTTATTTTTTCTAGCCAATTTATTTTTACCTCAATTATTTGGCCCCTCCATGCCCCAAGTTCCTTACAGTCTCTTTATCCATCAAGTTGAAGATGGAGACGTAGCTAGGGTTTCCGTTGGTCAAAATGAAATTCGCTACCAAATTAAAGATGACAAAGGAGAACTAGGGCAAATCCTCAAAACCACTCCCATCTTTGACTTAGAGTTACCCAAACGCCTCGAAGAGAAGGGTGTCGAATTTGCCGCAGCACCCCCATCTAACAATGGTTGGTTTACTAGTATCCTCAGTTGGGTGATTCCTCCCTTAATTTTTGTGGGAATTTGGCAATTTTTCCTCGGTCGTGGCGGTGGCGGTGGCCCTGCTGGCGCACTTTCGTTTACCAAGAGTAAAGCTAAAGTATATGTAGAAGGGGACTCAACCAAAGTCACCTTCGATGATGTAGCAGGAGTTGAAGAGGCAAAAGTAGAGTTAGCAGAAGTAGTTGAATTTCTCAAAACTCCTCAACGTTTTCTCGAAATTGGTGCGCGTATTCCCAAAGGCGTTTTGTTAGTTGGACCCCCTGGAACGGGTAAAACTCTCCTTGCCAAAGCAGTAGCAGGAGAAGCAAGCGTTCCTTTCTTTAGCATTTCTGGTTCGGAATTTGTTGAGTTATTTGTGGGTGCAGGTGCAGCAAGAGTACGCGACTTATTTGAAGAAGCGAAAAAGAAAGCACCTTGTATCGTCTTTATCGATGAATTAGACGCGATCGGTAAATCTCGTGCTAGTGGTGGTTTTTATGGTGGTAACGACGAAAGAGAACAAACTCTCAATCAGTTGTTAACCGAAATGGATGGTTTTGCTGAAGCTGGTGCAACTGTAATCGTTTTAGCTGCGACCAACCGTCCCGAAACCTTAGATCCTGCTTTATTGCGTCCTGGTCGTTTCGATCGCCAGGTTTTAGTAGACCGTCCCGATCTAGCTGGTCGTCTCAAAATTCTCGAAATCTATGCTCAAAAAATTAAAGTAGACAAAGACGTAGATCTTAAAGAAATTGCTACTCGTACCCCTGGTTTTGCTGGTGCAGATCTAGCCAATTTAGTTAACGAAGCTGCTTTACTAGCTGCTAGAGAAAATCGCGCTACCGTTGCACAACAAGACTTTAATGAGGCGATCGAGCGAGTAGTAGCAGGATTAGAAAAGAAAAGCCGCGTCCTCAACGAAAAAGAAAAGAAAATCGTCGCCTATCACGAAGTTGGTCACGCTTTGGTTGGTGCAGTCATGCCTGGAGGTGGTAAAGTCTCTAAAATCTCGATCGTACCTCGCGGCATGGCAGCTTTGGGATACACTTTACAAATGCCCACCGAAGACCGTTTCTTAATGTCTGAATCGGAGTTAAAAGATCAAATTGCCACCCTTTTAGGTGGACGTGCAGCAGAAGAGGTTGTCTTTGGTAGCATTACTACTGGTGCATCTAACGACCTGCAACGCGCTACCGACCTTGCTGAAAGAATGGTGACTACTTATGGTATGAGTAAAGTCTTAGGGCCTCTTGCCTACGATAAAGGTCAACAGAATGCTTTCTTAGGCGACGGAATGATGAATCCTCGTCGTATGGTGAGTGCGGAAACAGCTAAAGCGATCGACGAAGAAGTTAAGGATCTTGTCGAAACCGCCCATCAAAATGCCTTAGCTATTCTCAAGCAAAATCGCGATCTTCTAGAATCGATCGCTCAACAAATCCTGGCACAAGAAGTGATTGAAGGAGAAGAACTGCAAACTTTCCTGTCTCAAGCACAATCGCCAGTAGTTAGTGTTTAGATCTAGACGATATTTTCTGTCTGATTTTTCAGGAAAAGGCGATCGCCCGAAATGTTTTTAAACTTGTTATCTCTAAGGAGAAAACATTTCTACTAAAATTTTTTGAATGCGATCGCCCTCTTGTTGAGAAATAGTTCCTAGTTTTTGTAATAATCTAGATTTATCTACCGAACGAATTTGATCTAAAGCAACGCTACCCTGTCGATTTTGAAAATTAATACACACTCTCGTCGGATAATTTTTAATCGTACTCGTAACAGGAGCGACGATGACTGTTTTTAGCAATTTATTGGTTTGATTCGGAGAAACAATCACACAAGGTCGAGTTTTTTTAATTTCTGAACCAATTGTAGGTTCTAAACTAACCAGCCAGATATTACCCCGCCTGGGGTAAGCTACCAAGTCCACTCCTCCTCATCCCAGCTATGTTCTAAATAATCTCCCATCAACAATTCTTCTTCCTCATCTATTCCTGCTGCGATAATTGCTTCCTCCCATCCTTGACGGGTTTCTGGCAAAGGAGAAACTATTAGGCTATTATCTTTAACCTCAATTTGAACTCGATCGCTAAAGCCACATTGCTCAATCATTGCTTTAGGAATAATAATCCCCTGAGAGTTACCAATTTTGGTAAGTTTTGCTTCCATTTACTCAAGTTATAATATTGTTATAACTCAATGCTATCAAATCAACTTAAACTCGCGTAAAGCTGGCAAAAAATTGCTGTTTTCGTGACTGGGACGACTTAGTTTAATTAAAGCAAAACGCTGTAGAGGAGTTAGCGATCGCCATTGTTCGATAGTTAGAGCGACATCAAATTCTGCTGCTTTTGCTTGTGTTTCGATCGGTACAACAGTGTCATCTAACCAAGCTGGACGCTCTTCTATGGTAAGTTCTCCTGCTTTTGCACCTGTTTTAGCTTCGACTAAGCTTTGTAGAAATTCTCGATATTGGTCTATTTCTGGGGCGATCGCACAAGGCTTTTCAACTAAATCTTGCTTTTCTTCCTGGTTAAACTGATTCCAATGAACTAACTTGAGTTTCACCCCACAAGTATCCAACTTCATTCGCACAACCATAGGAATGCAACGCAGGGATTCTATAAACTCTGCCTCAAAGTCGAAGAAATAGTCTTGTTCTTTGTTATTTGTTATTGGTTGTTTGTTCATGGTTCATAGCAATCAGCTATCAGCTATCAGCTATCAGCTAATTATTCTTTTGACTTTTGACTTTTGACTCTCGACTTCCCTAACCCCTAATCCCTAGCCCCTAATCCCTATTATATGGACATTGACATTGAAACCGATCGCTCTGATTTTTCTAAATCTGTTGGTGTTGTCAAATTTTGAATGGGAATTAATTGAACTGCACAGGCTTTCAATTCTGGTTCGAGAGAGATTGGGCAAGCTTCTGGATGAGTTAGTACGTTGGCTTCTGCATCCTTTGCCCAGAGTGCGCCCCAGTGCATGGGAACAAAAACGGTTCCAGGGGCGATCGCTTTGGTAACTAAAGCAGGGAAACGAGCCGTACCTCGGCGCGATCGCACTTCTACCCAACTTTTATCTTCAATGTTTAATTTCTCAGCATCACGGGGATGAATTTCCATAAAGGGTGCGGGATGCAGTTTATTAATTTTCTCAATTCTGCCAGTACGGGTTTGAGTATGCCAGTGACCGTATAGTCTGCCTACAGTTAATACTAGCGGATATTCTGCATCGGTAGGCTCTGCCAGTCCTTTAGCATGATAAGCGGCAAATCTGGCTCGTCCGTCAGGAGTATGAAAACGACCGTTGGTGTAGAGACGCTTTCCTTTTGCTTTTTCATGCTTACTCTTGAACAAAGAATGAAGCAATCCTTCTTGGTCTGTAGGCGTTTTCGGTTTGACTTCTTCAACTTGACGATCGCTACAGGGCCATTGAATCGGACCTTCCCATTGTAAACGCTCGTGACTCAATCCAGTTAAATCGCAAGGGCGATCGCGTGTAAATTCGATGAATTCAGCGTAAACCGCAGCAGAATTAGCAAAATCGAACTCTTTGGTAAAACCAAGACGGCGACCGACTTCAGCAAAAATTTCCCAGTCTGCCTTAGCTTCGCCTGGGCGCAAACGAAATTGGGGGCAAAGAGTAACGACACGTTCGGAATTAGTCATCGTTCCCGTTTTTTCGCTCCATTGTGCTGCTGGTAGCAATACATGGGCATAAGCTGCTGTTTCGGTGGGATAATAAGCATCTTGATAGACGGTGAAAGGAGATTTTAGTAAAGCAGCTTTGGTACGTTTCAAATCGGGCATACTAACGGCGGGATTAGTAGCAGCAATCCACAAAAAACCAACCTCTCCCTCTTCCAATCCTCGAATCATACTCCAGACATCTCGTCCTGGATTGGGTGAAATTCTTCCCTCTGGTAAGCCCCACAATTTTTCCACTTCTTCTCGATGCTGGGCATTTTTGACTAAGCGATAACCAGGCAGAATGTGAGATAAACCACCAGCTTCCCTACCGCCCATAGCATTGGGCTGTCCTGTCAGAGAAAATGGCCCTGCACCTGGTTTGCCAATGTTACCAGTCATCAGGTGTAAATTAATAATGGTGCGAACTTTTGCCGTTCCTTCCGAAGACTGATTGACACCCATCGACCATAAAGAGAGAACTCGCTGAGATTCCCCCCAATAACGGGCAGCTTGTTCTAGTTGGTCGATTCTGATGCCACATTTACGGGATACTATTTTTGGTGGATAATGGCTGATGATTTCAGCGTAGAGAGGGAAATCTTTAGTACACTCATCGATAAAAAAGGTATCAAGATAGCCCCAACGCATCAGTAAATGAGCGATACCGTTAAGTAAATCGATATCAGTGCCTGGTTTAATTGCTAGATGCAGATCGGCAGCTTCTGCGGTTTTGGTGCGGCGCGGATCGACGACAATTAGCTTAACGTGACGATTTTTCTTATGATATTTCTCGAAGCGGTTAAACACGATCGGATGACAATCAGCCGTATTAGAACCAATGATGAAAGCGCAATCTGTTAATTCTAAATCTTCGTAGCAACTCGGAGGGCCATCAGCGCCAAAACTTTGAATGTATCCCGCTACTGCTGAGGACATACAGAGACGAGAATTTGCATCAAAATTGTTGGTTCCCAGATAACCTTTGAGCAGCTTTTGGGCAATGTAATAATCTTCAGTTTGAAATTGCCCCGAACCGTACATACAAATACCGTCTGCACCCTGGTGATTTCTTACTTCCTGGAGGCGATCGACAATTTTACTATAAGCTTCTTCCCAACTGACGCGGCGAAAAGGTTCGGAAAGAGAATCGCGCATCATGGGATACTCTAAACGGTCTTTGTATAACGATTCAGCTATAGTTGCCCCTTTAACACAAACCATTCCCTGACTGGAAGGATGAGCGCGATCGCCTACTACTTTCCAAATAGGATTGCCTTGACTATCTTGATTGTTTCCTTTCCCCGATTGCTCAAGGGAAGATACTTCTAGACCACAGCCTACACCACAGTAAGGACAAAGAGTTTTAGTTGAATCAGTCATTAGAATGTATCTCTATAAAGTTTTAGATACTTGGAAATTTTTACTGTTTAATTTATTCCTATATGATGCTCTTTCTATTTACCATCGCAAACTGTATTGATCGTTACTTTTTGTTACGATCGTTGCTAATTAAGCACGATTATCATGTAAATTTTGCAATTATTGCGATCGAGAAGAAGTTGTCTTTGCATATTTCCTCCAAAGTATAAACGTTCCGCCTTACCTATAAAAAACAAAAAAGTCTGCTAGCGATAAAAAGTTAAAGCTGTATTGCCATAAATTTTTTCTCGACATATCTCTAGTCCTAAAATAGTTGCTGCACTCCATAGTTTTGGATCGTGTTCTACTGCTATTTCTCCATTGGTGGTAAGAATTCGTTTCTGAGCGATCGCTTCTAGCACGGGCTGATATAAATTGCTAGCGTAGGGAGGATCGAAATAAATTAAGTCAAATTGTTCTCCCTTGAGACTGTCAATCCTAGTGAGAACATCTCCTCTTAAAACTCGAAAGGTTTGCTTGGATTGTACTAGTTGCTGCCAATTTTGTCTAATAATATTGCAAGCGCGAGAATTTTGCTCGATACCTACTACCAGAGTTGCGCCTCGACACAAAGCTTCTGCGCCCATCGAACCGTTACCAGCACACAAATCTAACCAGTGACAGCCTTCTATCCTACCCTGCCAAATATTAAATACTGCCTCTCGTACTCTTGCTGAAGTAGGTCGTGTTAATTGTCCTGGTAGAGTTTTTAATTGGCGATTACCATAGATTCTCATAAAGATAGGGAGCAGGGACTAGGGGTTAGGGGTTAGGGGCTAGAAAAGTAATAAGTAATAAGTAATAAGTAATAAGTAATGAGTTTTTTACTTCTGCGGAGCCGGAGCAACTCCGCCTTCGGACTTCTCTAATCCCTAGTCCCTTTTTTGCCATGAACCATGAACCATGAACAATCAGCTATCTGCTTTCTTGCTATGCAATTTTTTGATTATGCGTTTATAATACCCCCAAGGGAATTCGAATCCCTGTCGCCTCCGTGAAAGGGAGGTGTCCTAGGCCACTAGACGATGGGGGCTTGGACAGTTGCTTGTGCGCTCAGTGCCATTTGCAACATTTCTAAATTTAGCGAATATTTTGATAGCTGTCAACATTTTTTCCAACTTACTCAAATTTTTTTTGAGGAGATGGCGATCAAAAAAGCTCTGTTGCCTTTAAAGTCCTCTCCGCAATTCTCTTAGACGTTCTTGAGCTTCAGCATCGAGAGCATTAAATAAGAAACGACCTGCATGAGATTTATGAGGTCGTTTTGTCCGATTAACTCTATTTCTGGCTGTTTCCACTTCTCCCGCTAGCCTTTGTGCCGAAATCCATTCTGCTCCATAGCCAAGAATTGTCAGTCGCTGCGCTCGATCTGAGGTGGCTACTATTAGCCGTCCGTATTGGTTTTCGATACTCCGAGAGAAAGAAGCACAATATTTTTCGATGTAAGTATCTGCGGTTTGAGCGAAAGCCGTATAGTATACCGACAAAGAAGCAGTGTGAACTTCGCTGTAACTGGGTGTATTTTGAAAGTGAGCGTCAAACACTACTTGGGAATGATATCCCTCTGTAGCCGTGTAATTAATGAGTACCTCGATTAGTTCGCGACGAGCTGATTCTAAACCATCGCGATCGCGAGTTTTTTTGAGGTAGGACCAAGCACCAATGATGTTATAGCCGTCAACAAGTAAAAGTGCTTGACGGGAAGAAGGGGACATAATCTAGGAGCAACTGACAGATGAATAATGTTTCTTCATCATTCTATCCGCTAATCTTAAGAAAAATTTAGGATTTTCTAGTCAGTTTGTTCTAGTTGGATCAGTTTTTCTTTTAAAAGTCTTGGTTCGCCGCGATCGATCGCTCTTCCTCGATCTAACAAAAAAGCTCCGTCGCAGTAATCTAATTCTTCTAAACGATGAGTCACCCACAAAGCAGTCAAACCACGAGATTTGACGAGTTTTTGTACTTGAGCCACCAATTCTAATTGAGTATCTGGATCGAGTAAGGCAGTAGGTTCGTCTAGCAATAAGACTTCGCAATGACGAGCGATCGCGCCTGCGATCGCTATTCTTTGTTTCTGTCCGCCACTGAGAGCATAGATTGGTCTTCTCTCTAATTCAAGCAAGTTGACAGCAGCTAGAGCTTCCCTCACTCTGTCTCGTACCTGAACGTTAGATAGGTTTTCTGAGACTAAACCAAAAGCGATATCGGCACCAACTGTAGGCATGACTAGCTGATGGTCGGGGTTTTGAAACACAAAACCAATCGGCGGTCTAATTTCAATTTTCCCAGAGTTAGCCTTCAGCAATCCTGCTAACAATCTTAGTAAGGTAGATTTGCCACTTCCATTAGAGCCAAGCAGCATCCAAAATTCCCCGCAGGGAACCTCAAGAGAGCAAGCTTCAAGAACTTGAGCTTCAACACTCCAGCTAAAGCACAAATCTTCTACTTTAATTGCTATTGGCTCGCTCTCTAGATCTTGAGAAAATGAATTCATTCTAGTTAAGTTAATGCTTCAGTGCCAGCAAAGAAACCAGGCACTCTACCAGCAGCAGCAGCACCGTCTTTTTCAGAAATAATCACTGCACCGATACTGTCAATGAGAACGGCTATTTTTTTGCCTTCTTGCTTGTCACAGGTCAATTCAATCAGTTTTGGCGTACCTGTATTAATCGCTGCGATTACTTGTTGATAAACTGCTTCAGCATCTTGAGCTTCTTTTTTTTGTACCGAAACGGGAAGGGCTGTATTTTTAACGATTAGGTCTATTGTATACATTTATCTGGGTCTATTTTTTTAGATACACTAAGACTAGCTTTGTTAATTGTGCCAGTTTTTGCTTTTAGCGATTGTCAATTTTTAAGGCGACGCGAGAGCAAGTTTTTAGATTTAGTTCACAATTAACCTAGCAAATTTAACAAATTTTTCTTACTATAATTGTAAGTTAAGAAAAATAAACTTTTCTCAGATAGGCTTAATTTTCTGGTTACTCACAGAAATAATTTAAACCCACTTAGAAAAGTTTGTAATTGTATATACATTTATTCGGATAGTTGCGTCATGACCATAGCAGTAGGACGCGCACCAGAAACAAGAGGAGTCTTTGACGTACTCG
>CAZJTL010000036.1:0-30982 GCA_964548905.1 uncultured bacterium
TGGTAGTATGGCTCATAAAATAATGGCAAATTTCCTGAAGATATTTTTCCAGAGTATTGGCAGTTTTACCAAAAAAAAGTCGAGCCATTGTCAACCATTTTTGTAATCTTTTTAAACCAATTTTTACAGTAGTAGTAGTTTGATAAATATCTCGCAGTTCTTCTTTTAGTTCATAAGCGATGCTTAAACAAGCAGAATTACTTAATAATCTTGATAAATCCTGTTGCTCTTCTTTGGTTAAATCCGTACCATTTTTGAGAAGTAGACAGCGATTCTTTAACCCCTTTAAGTCTAATAAAAGTCGAATTTTGTTTAAAGCTTTATTAACTAGCTTCATAACATGAAAGCGATCGATTACTATTAGAGAAAAGGTACTCAAATCTGTCCAGCCTTACTCAAAACTGATCGGTATAGTTACCTAATTTGATGTGCCTTCGGCTAATTTTTTGACATCTCACCAAAAAAATAGAGTGAATAGCCCGCACGGCGGCAAAGGCTGGACAGATTTGAGCAGGTTTTTTGTAACCCTCTTTTTGATAATAGGTAAAAACTGTAACATTGGGTAAATTTAATAAAGCGTCGAGATGAAAGTCCATCTCAAAAAGGAGGGTAAAATGTAGCTGAAGCTACATTTTACCCCAAAATGCTTGAAGAGCCGAAAAGGGCGACAATCCAAATAGAACAAGTTTTTACAGATAGTTATTCTCTTCGCGATCGAAAAAAAAATTCGTATTGGTTCTGGGACAAAAAAAACTCCTTATGTGACTTTACGTTTAATTGAAGTCCGCTCAAACAACAAATGGCATTCTTATTTCACAAGTGTACTCGACCCTAATCTTTTACCTCCGAACCGATCGCTTATTTCGCCGACTCGAAAAATCGAGATTTAGGAATCGTCAAACAGAAACGAACATCACAAGTCAAATTGATTGTCGCTCCATTTCCTGAGAAGATGCGCGCTGAACCTGGTTTTTTCTTTCAGTTAAACTCTAAAAGCTTCTTGACAACTAGGATACAAGCTTAACTTGTCACGAATGGTGTTCACTAAATCGCCATCGAGTTTACATTTCGTTAATCAGTATCTCGATCATCTTCATCGATCGAAATTATGTTTGAGAGTCTAGATTAGGAATTATCCCCTAAAATAAAAGTATCAGCCTAAAAAAGAGGTGAAACATGACGAAAACCGTTGCAGATGTCATGACCCCCAACCCGATCGCAGTTAAGCCCCAAACGCCTCTACAAGAGGTGATCAAAATTTTGGCAGAGAAAAAAATTAGTGGCTTAGCTGTCGTCAATGATGTTGGCAAATTAGTAGGAGCAATCTCCGACACAGATTTGATGTGGCAAGAAGCGGGTGTCGATCCTCCTCCCTATTTCATGTTTCTCGATAGCGTTATTTATCTGCAAAATCCAGCTCGTCATGAAAAGGAAATTCATAAAGCCTTGGGGCAAACAGTTGCAGAAGTAATGACCGATAAACCAATTACCATTACTACCGATCGCACTGTCAAGCAAGCAGCTCATTTGATGAACGAAAAAAAGATCGGACGTTTATTTGCGATCGATCCACAAGAAGAAAAATTGGTTGGCATCATCACCCGTGGAGATATAATTCGGGTTATGGCTAATAGTTAGTTAATTAACCGAGCGATCGCGTATTGACGTAAGCTTAAAGATTAAGACTCAATAAGATTACGTTTATAACAAATGACTATTACTCCTGAATCTGTTCAACAATTGCTTGATTCTGAAGATCTTGGCGATCGCCTGTCGGGTATTAATAAATTGCGCTCTCTCGAACCGAAACTAGCTTTCGAGATGCTCAAACCAACAATTGTCGATCGTAATGCTCGCGTGCGTTATGCTGCTGTCAGCCAATTAGATACCCTTGGCAAACAAGATTTAGATACCGCTCTGGCTTTATTGCGCGATCGCCTTTTAAATGACGATGAACCAGATGTACAAGCAGCAGCAGCAGACTCCCTTGGAGGTTTACAATTAACTGCTGCCTATGAAGATATCGAAAAAGTTTATCGCGAAACCTCACAATGGCTAGTACAATTTAGCATCATTGCTGCATTAGGTGAACTGGGAGATCCTAGGGGTTTTGAGCTACTCAAAGAAGCTTTAACTTCCAATAATGACTTAGTACAAACTGCGGCAATTAGTTCTTTAGGTGAATTAGGCAATATTGATGCTGTTCCCTTGCTAACGCCTTTTGTAAGCCATGAAGATTGGCAAATTCGCTATCGCTTGGTACAAGCTCTTAGTAACTTAGGTGGTAGTGAAGCTCGCTCTACTTTAGAGACTCTATCTCAAGATCTAGTAGAACAAGTTGCTGTGGCAGCAAAAACTAATTTAGGTACTATTTAGGTGTTAGGGAGTAGGGATAAAGAGCGATCGCCTATCTCCTAGCATAGGTATAAATACCAAGGATTATCAAGTTTTACCTTCAATCTATTAGTTGCGATCGCCCTAAATCTGCATAAATATTGAGCAAAAAAATCGCGATCGAACGATAAAGCCACATATGTCTGCGATCTCGCTTTTTGTTGAGAAAATCACTCTTGAAAATCGATCGCCAAATCGCCAGAGATTAAAATCTCTGTCTTAAAATAAAAGTCCTCTCAAGAGGACTAAATAAAATAATCGATTAATCTTTTCGATCGCCAAATAATTAAAGACTTGATATACGAGACTATTGGCATACATTTGAGTCATCTTTAGATGACTTGAGCTATTAGACAGGGATTTCAATCCCTGGCTGGCTAATGGTTAGGCGATCGCTTGCCTAAAACTAAATCTGCATAAATATTAAACAAAAAAATCTCGAGCGATTTAATTAATGGTGGTGCAGCTAGAGGCGCAAATCTGTTTCATAGTTTTAAAGATTTCAATATAGGTGAAGGTAGAGGTGCTTATTTTGCTAACCCTGATGGGATTGCCAATATTCTCAGTCGGGTAACTGGGGGAAATGCTTCGACTATTTTGGGGAAGTTAGGGGTTTTGGGTGATGCTAATTTGTTTTTGATTAATCCAGCAGGGATTTTATTCGGACAGAATGCTTCTCTGGATGTGAAGGGTTCTTTTGTGGGAACGACTGCGGATAGTGTGGTGTTTGGGGATGGGTTTGAGTTTAGTGCGAGTAACCCTTCTGCACCGCCTTTGTTGACGATTAATATTCCAAATGGGTTGAGGTTTCGGGATAATCCTGGGGATATTGTCAATCGATCGAAAACTCTAGATTCTACTGGAACTGGTTTGGTTGGTTTACAAGCACAACCAGGAAAAAATATATCTCTTATTGGTGGTGAAGTGAGTTTAGATGGTGGAGTAATATTCGCCCTAGGTGGAAGAGTTGAGTTAGGTGGGTTAAACACAGCAGGAACAATTGGGATTAATGCTGATAGTGGCTTGAGTTTTCCTGAAAATGTAGAAAGAGGAAATGTTTTCCTGAGAAATAGTTCAACTATACAGATTCAGTCAGAAGGAAGTTCGATCGCGATTAATAGCAAAAATTTAGAAATTACTGAAGGAAGTGTTTTATTTGCTGGTATTGCACCAGGTTTAGGTTCACAAGAAGTTCGAGGAGGAGATATTGTTATCAATGCTACCCATAAAATTCTTGTTGATGGAATAGGTGCAAATGGATCGCGTAGCGGTATCTATAGTAGTGTACTTAACCAAGGTTTAGGAAATACAGGAAAAATTCAAATTACTACTAGCAATTTGTCTTTTACTAATGGAGGGACAATAAATTCTACTCTCTCGGGAACAGGAAGCATCGGAGATATTGTTATTAATGCAAGCAACAATATCTTTTTAGATAACAATAGTCGCATAATAAATCAGATCGACGCTACTGGATCGGGTAGTACAGGCAATATCAATATCAGTGCCAAAAATTTGTCTCTAACCAATGGCAGTATAATCAGCAGTCTTAATAAGGGAAAAGGTATTTCAGGCAATATTAATATTGATGCAAACGACACCATTTTTGTGGATGGAAGTTTAGAACCGTTTGTCAGTGCAATCTCTAGCTATGTCGATCAAACAGGGGATGACCGTTCATTTGTTCTGGGGGAGCATAGTTATGGCTACCGATCGAAGTTCCTGGTATTTGTTGTGGGTAATCTAAATTCGGATTATCAATTTTTTTGACTGCCCCAAAATCAATCAAAATAAATTTATTTTCTTGATATATTTTAATAATATTAGTTAGTTTAATATCGCGATGAATAATATTTTGCTGGTGCAAAGGTTGTAAAATTAATAAAAGTTGTCGCAAGAAATCAATAACTTCTGGTTCTCTCCACTGACGAAGACGACGAATCTGAAGCTAACTCCCACAACTAAGCCCATCATAGTCCCTGGCGGAAAGCTGAGGACTTATCTAACAGAAAGTATAACAAAATGGCACTTATTTATCCTTCATATTTTCGCATCCTGCAAAGAGAAGTAGATGGTTGGAGTATAAGAAACGTTGGGATCTTTTACAACCATTCAGGACGTGAATGCAATTTAGATGATTGGACAGAGTATGGAATTACCAAACAAAAACTAGTAATAGAACTATTTCGACAATATGGTGGCAAATTAGGTTATTACCTTGCCAATCTTAAAGATAAAAGATATTACTACTGTGGCTTAACTGACGAAGATATTCAAAACACCCTTTATTCGATCGGTATTGGGAGGAAAGAAAATGCCTAATCCCAACCCAATTCAAACAGAAGAACTAAAAGCAAAACAATACAAAGCTTATGGAGAAGTTGATTCTCCTTTAGCAAAGAAAAATACTCAAATTAGATTACCAGCAGACGTACAAGATGCCTTGGATAAATTACCACCAGAAAAAAGAATTCCTTATCTTAGAAAACTAATTTCTGAAGCGGTTAGGAAAGATCTAATTGATTCCGATTAATCCCGAATAAAACTCTGTCCGGTAGAGTGGTCGAGGAAGCGAACAGGCAAGTGTCTGGAGTTCCGATCGACCAATCCAACTGCTTGCTATTGCCTACTCCCTCGATCGAAGGTCGTTAAGCTAACATTAGCTATCTAGAATAGAGCTAAGGCGAAACCAAGGCAGATTACATCATGCCCATACCGCCCATACCGCCCATACCGCCCATGCCGCCCATGCCGCCCATGCCGCCCATGCCGCCCATATCGGGCGCAGCAGCTTTCTTCTCTGGTTTTTCGACAACTAATGCTTCAGTTGTCAGAATCATGCCAGCGATCGAAGCGGCGTTTTGAACTGCGGAACGAACTACTTTAGCTGGATCGATAATTCCAGCAGCAATCATATCCTCATATTTGTCAGTGAGAGCGTTGTAGCCGATGTTGAATTCGGTATCCCGTACTTTTTCAACAATGACAGTACCTTCAACACCAGCATTATCAGCCAATTGACGCAGAGGTGATTCCAGAGCTTTAGCCACAATATCGGCTGCTACTTTCTCTTCGCTATCCTTCAATTGAGATTTATATTCAACAACTTTCTTGGCTAGGTGAATGAGAGTTGTACCACCACCAGGAACTATGCCTTCTTCTACTGCTGCTTTAGTAGCATTGAGGGCATCTTCAATACGAAGCTTGCGATCTTTGAGTTCGGTTTCTGTTGCCGCACCAACTTTGATCACAGCCACACCACCAGCTAACTTGGCGATCCGCTCTTGAATTTTCTCGGCATCGTATTCAGAGTCGGTTTCTGCTAACTGGCTGCGAAGTTGACCGATTCGCTTCTGTACTTCTTCAGCTTTACCACCACCAGCAACAATTGTAGTAGTTTCTTTGTCGATATTGACTCTCTGAGCTTTACCCAACATATCCATCGATACGCTTTCTAAGCCCAAACCTACTTCCTCTGAAATAAAACCACCACCAGTAAGAATGGCAATGTCTTGTAACATTTGCTTGCGGCGATCGCCAAAACCAGGCGCTTTAATTGCAGCTACGTTGAGAACGCCTCTGGCTTTATTTACTACCAAAGTAGCTAAAGCTTCACCTTCTACATCTTCAGCAATAATTAATAAAGGTTGACTAGCACGAGCAACTTTTTCTAGTACGGGGACTAGATCGGCGATCGCATTAATTTTTTTGTCGGTAATCAGAATCAGGGGATTGTCAAAGTTAACTTCTTGACGTTCTTGATCGGTGACAAAGTAAGGAGAAATATAACCGCGATCGATCTGCATTCCTTCTACTACATCCAATTCTGTTGCCAGAGATTTGGATTCTTCAACGGTAATTACACCGTCTTTGGTAACTTTATCCATCGCTTCGGCAATCATTTTCCCGATTTCTTCGTCATTACCAGCAGAAACGGTTGCAACTTGCGCGATCGCCGCTCCTTCTACAGGTTTGGCAACGGATTCAATTTCTTGGACTAAAAAGGTAATGGTTTTGTCCATTCCTCTTTTGAGCGCAACTGGGTTTGCTCCTGCGGCGACGTTCTTCAAGCCTTCTCTGACTAGTGCTTGAGCAATGATAGTAGCGGTAGTAGTACCGTCACCAGCAATATCTTTAGTTTTGGAAGCAACTTCTTGAATTAATCTTGCGCCAGTATTTTCTAAAGGATTTTCTAGTTCAATTTCTTTGGCAACCGTGATCCCATCATTAACGATTTGAGGTGCGCCGAATTGTTTTTCTAACAATACATTACGTCCTTTAGGACCCAGGGTAATACGGACGGCATCAGCAAGAGCGTTAACACCCTTTTCTAATGCGCGTCTCGATTCTTCATCAAAAGAAACAAGTTTAGCCATAAATGTGTATGAGTTCGCTTAGACTCCATTAGCAAATTTAGCACTCTTATGCTGTGAGTGCTAATTAATTTTCCCAGCGATCCGAACTTTCTGGTAAGTAGGGTTATCCGTACATTAGAAAGCAGAAGTACGAAGGCAGAAGGTTTTTAAGTAGGAAATAAAGTCTCAAGTAAGCAAGTTTTTTTCTCTGTTCCCTTGTTCTGCAATGAACAATGAACTATGAACAATGAACTATGAACTATCATGCATAGTTTAGCAATACGACCCGTAAAGAACTTTAGTTGATAGGTTCGGAACTATGCTTAGATTTAGAGATCGACAAGAAACACTCTCCTCATTTGGAGATCGAGATTTGGTGAAATGTCCTCATTGCGGTGCTTGCGCTCAAGTTGATTTAATTCTATCTCTTCAAGGTGTCATCAAACACAACTTAACTTGCCAAACCTGTAATATCTCCAAAGAAATAGGTTATTTTAACTATCCTTCTCTCTGGTTGCAAGCTCCTTGCTGCGGCAATACCCTTTGGGCGTACAATTTAAAACATCTAGAATTTATTGAGATGTTTGTTAAAGCCAGACTCAGAGAATACAAGTCCGATCCGGGTGAAACTTTAGGCTGGTCTAATCGAAGCCTTGTATTGCGACTTCCTCAATGGCTTAAATCTTGCCGCAACTACCACAAAGAAGAAATTTTGAATGTAATTCAAAGTTTGCGCGAATCATCTTTGCATCTTGATTCTTGCACATTACCCCAATTGGCAAAGATACAATTAGAAGTAATCGCCAATTGAGTTTTTGATGAGCAACTTCCCTGACTTTTCCGAACACGGCTACCAAATCGTTGAAGAATTAGGACGTAACCGTGAAGGTGGACGAATTACCTGGCGTGCTATTCAATTAGAAACCAACAAAATCGTCGTTCTCAAGCAATTTTGCTTTGCTACAATCGGTTCTAGTTGGTCTGGTTTCAAAGCTTGCGATCGCGAAATTGAAGTATTGCAGAGATTGAATCATCCTGGTATTCCTAAGTATTTGGGAAGTTTTCAAACAATTAATGGTTTTTGTCTCATTCAAGAATATAAAGATGCTCCTTCTTTGGCGATCGAGCGCAGTTATACTCCCGAAGAAATTAAGGCGATCGCTTCTGGGATTTTAGAAATTTTAGTTTATTTACAATCCCTAATTCCACCAGTTATTCATCGCGATCTCAAACCAGAAAATATTTTATTAGATAGCCGAGCGAAAATTTATTTAATTGATTTTGGCTTTGCCAGTCTCGGTATGGGAGAAACTTCTGTTAGTAGTATCTTTCAAGGTACGCCTGGGTTTATTCCCCCCGAACAAATTATTAAGCCTACTAAAGCCTCAGATTTATATGCTTTAGGAGTTACTTTAATCTGTTTATTAACAGGCAAAAGATCGACTTCAATTACTGAATTAATAACCAGCGATAATCCTTATCAATTAGAATTTAAAGCTTTATTACCTCGTTTAAATCTCAGGTTTGTTAACTGGCTAGGAAAAATGGTGCAGCCAAGTTTAAAGGAGCGATTTAGCGATGCTAAAGAGGCTTTAGAAGAATTACTGCCCATAGATATAGCTCGATCGCCACAAGTAAAAATTAATCGAAGTCAACTGAATTTGGCTAGTAAAAAAATAGGAGAAAAACTAACTAATATCTTATCAATTGCTAATGAAGACAAAGAAACTTTATTAGCTGGATCTCTTGCAATTATTTCTGAGCAAGATAATAACGATCGCGACTATATTTCTCTATCTCAACAATCATTTACTAGCAATCAAACCGACTTACAAATTACGGTAGATACCAAAAAATTACTAGCAGGAACAACCTATCACAGCCAACTGTTAGTAAAAACAAATGCCGATCCTGAAACCTATATCATTCCTATTACTATTCAAACTGCTGACATTTCCACCAATTCAACTCAACCTTTTTATTTAAAAGTAGGAATAGCGATTGTTTCTATTTTTGCGGTTGTCCTGGCTAAATTAACATTTGCCAATCCAAACTTATCAATGACACCAGAAGCGATCGCGATTGGCATTGTTGGCGCGATCGTCGCGATCGTCACGCAAATTAGTAGTGCAGCGATCGCCAATAGTTTAATGGAAGCAATGTTAATTACTTTTGCTGTTTCTGGATTAGCAATTCTAGCCGCAACGATAGTAATGGGTAGTACTGCTGGTATAGCAGCGATCGCCATTTTCGTAATTGCTGAAGCGATCGCCCTAATCTATTTAGCTAACTAAACTGTCCCCTCTCCCTGCACTACCTGTTTGAGAGTAGTTAAAGCCTCTAATCCAATTAAACCGCGACGATTGCCTTTTTGATTAGAAATTCCTAGGAATACCGATTCGCCACGTTCGGGTTGACGAGAAAATTTAGGAGAAGCGTTGACATAAATCATGGCGCTATCGACATGTAGGGTGAACTGACGACTTTCTTCGTAGGATTCAGTGACGATGCAATTAGCGTGAGAACTGCTGTATTTGTTAATCCAGGCGATCGCTTCAGCTAGATTATCCACGACTTTAAAGGCGATCGTTTTATTCAGATAAGGTTTTTTCCATTCTTCTTCCGTAATTGGTTTTAAATGTTCGGAATATTCTTCTAGTAAAGCTGCGTCTCCTCTGAGTTCAAAACCATTTTCTTTGAGGCTGTTAAACAGTCTGACAATAAAGGCTGGTTTTTTGTTACTGTCGATTAAAATCTTGTCGATCGCATTAACTGGATCGGGTTCGCTATCGTGAGAGTCGAGAACGATCGAGCGAGTCAGTTCTAAATCGCCGCTAAAAGACCAATAGAGATGGCAATTACCCATCGCCGTTCTCAAGACAGGGATTTTTGATTGTTCTGCTACTTGTTGAATCAAGCTAGGACGACCGTAGGGAATTACTAGATTAATATATCGATCGCACTCCAGTAAATCTTGCAGGGACGAACCTCGTTCTGAGGAAATAGTCTCCAAACATCCTCGTGGCAATTCTTCAATTTCTTCTAGGGCATTCTTCATGACGTTAGCGATGACGCTATTGGAATGACTGGCAGCACTATCACCGCGTAAAATAATACTATTGCCAGTTTTCAAGCACATTCCTGCCGCGATCGCCGCTAATTCGGGGAAGGACTCGTAAACAAAAGCGATCGTTCCCAGTGGAATCAATTGACAATAGGTTTGTGAAGGCTCTAATTGATAGGGAGTATTTAGTAATTTACCGATCGGATCGGAGAGTCCTGCTAGTCTTTTGAGAACATTAACTGCTGATTCTAGCCTTTCTGGCGTTAACTTGAGCCAGTCGATAATTAATTCTGGTACTGCCATTTCTCGACTTGTTTCCAAATCCAGAGTATTAGCTTCCAGAATGTCGTTATAAGCTTGTTCTAGACCCTTGGCGATTGCCTTTACCCCTTGGGAACGAATTGCACTTTGAGTGGTTCTGAGTTCCAAAAAAGCGTTATGGGCGCGTTGAACAGATTCAATTATTGGATGGGATGCGCTGTCAATTTCCATTGCCATACTCGATCAATGTCGGTAAGCTAACCAAACCATAAAGGCTGGTAAAACTATCAGCAGCAATAGTATCATTGCCCAAAGAATAATATTCTGAGAAGAAGACAGCCGTAAGGCAAAGGGAAATGCCACGATGGTTACAATTGGGAGCATTAACATCATTGCCCAAATTGCCGAAAGTACATTTTTTGCCCAATTAACAGAGATATTTGTCCAACGATAACCAGTCCATCGCCAAGCTTTTTTCTGATAGATGGTAGATAATTGTTCGATTACCTGACCGTTTTCTTTAAGCACGAAAATCTGCTGGCAGCGATCGCACCCAAACGCTTCTGTTAACGTAATCGGCTGCAAACGACCCTTACGTCTGCAAGGACAAGGATATTCATTATCTAAATCGATTTTTTGGCTTTTGTATGGTCGCACTATTGTTATAAAATTTTAAAAAAACAAGAATTGGTTTTTTGAGTGTTTTGCTTATACTCAAATTCTCGCATTTACATCCCCGATCGAAACAACACCTTTAACATTATTTTTCTTTTCCATTACAATATTGCAATTTAGCAATGAAGAGATTGTTTTCACCTCGTTTGAAAGATGTTTTGCACCATTACCTTTTCTAAGCTGGCAGCAGTTCGATCTAATTGAGCAACTCGATCGGCATCTAATTGCCAGCCTAAAGCACCAATATTTTCTTGAGCTTGTTCTACGCTTTTTGCCCCAGGAATGGGAATAAAACCTTTACAGATACACCAATTAATTGCCACTTGGGACATGGTTTTTTGGTACGATTCCGCTATCTCCTGCAAACATAGTAAAAGTGGCTGAATTTTAGGCAATAGCTGTCTGAATAACAAGCCCCGAATTCCTTTTGGCAAAGAACCCTTTTCAGAATATTTCCCTGTCAACAATCCTAATGCTAGCGGACTGTAGGCGATCGTTTTGATTCCTAATTCGTCACAAACTTCTTTAATCCCTAATTGAGTAACAGGATAAGTAGATAACAGCGAGTATTGGACTTGTAATGTAGCAATTGGAACACCGCGATCGCTAAATTTTTTATATACTTGTTTCAATCTTTGCGAACCATAGTTAGATAAACCTACAGCTTTAACTAAACCTCGATCGTAAAGATCGGCTAAACCATCTAACAGCGCTCCCTCCTGCCAAGGTGCATAATTAGCTGTAGACCAGTGAATTTGTGCTAAATCTACGTTTCGTCCCAAGCGTTGAGCCGATGCTTGGCAAGCTAAAATCATCGAACCACGAGTCAGTCGCCAAGGATAAGGGGCGAGTTTAGTAGCAAGGCAAATGTTTTCTTTGCCAATACCTGTATATTCGTTGGTAAATTTTCCTAGCAACTTTTCGCTTTGACCGTTTAATCTGCCCGTCCCATAGGAATCCCCTGTATCAAATAAGGTTACGCCATTGCTGACACAAAGATCGAAAACCGCTTTTAACTGGCTGTCCATGCTTTCGTCATAACCCCAAAGTAAGCGGTTTCCCCATGCCCAAGTACCGCAACCCATAGTGGGAAGGAAAAGTTTTTGGCTAGTTTGCATTTTTCTCAATTTCTACTACTTGCTATTTTTGCAGAAGTTAAAGTTTCTTTTGTTGATTTTCGATCGCCCCTTAAGATTCGGAGAGTAAATTAGAATTTCTGGAGTGATTTATATATAAGCAAAATTTTTGCTTATCTTGCGATCGCTTTAAAAATTTCTATAGTTTTTTGCCCTTTACATAACTTAACTGACAACCAAAAAAGTTCGTTTGAGAGTTACAATTTGGAGATACGTTTCAGGGGACAGTGTGTCTAAAATTAGCTTCAGTTTGGGAAAACCCTTGAAATAGCGTTAAATTTTTCAGGCGATCGACAAATTAAGAGAGCTTTTTTAGGGTAGTCGATGCACTAATTTTTTAGGTAATGTAAAGCGATTGTAAATAGTATCTTGACAAATATTGTGTAATAACCACCTGAAGATAGAGGATGATCGAATAAATCATCTGCGTAAAGCAGTCCACAGATAAACGCGGATAAACGCAGATAAATAGCCGATCGTTTTTTGGGTCTGGGTAAAATATTCCACAGATTTTGCTTTTATAGTGTTGAGTTAGATTTGATATTTTTGCTGTTTAATAAACCTGCTATTTACATAATTAATTATCGATCGAAAACACTTAAGATTGTGATTAAGATCTCAAACTACAATCACTATGTAAATTAATCTAAAACAATTAAATATTTTCAGTAATTACCCCTAAAAAATATTAATTATTTTTATTGGCTAGCTGTCAAAATCATGGGCTGCAATTATCGCAATTCCATGTTGATTAGGCGCTTCAAGGGAATATAGTATATTTTTAAAATTTTCAAAAAGACAAAAGAAAAAACATCAAGCATTTTTTTGATTCCGCATATTCTCAGAAAAAAGAGCTTGTCTTCGCAAAAAAAGATTAGTATTTTCTCGCTTATCAAAATCGATTTTCATCTGACACTTTGGATATAAAGCATAAAATATTTTCAATTTAATCAATTTCTTTGTTATTAAATCCTTGTCTAATTAGTCTTCTGGGAAAATGGAACATCTGATGCAATGCAAACCAATGGAAAAAACACTGCTAGCACAAGCTGAAGTTTCAGAAAGTTTTCGCTCGGTGTTAGAAAGCATAGACGATGCGGTGCTTATTCTCGACCATAATAAAAATTGTCTATTTTATAATCCTGCGGCTGAGAGAATCTTTAGCAATTGGCTATCTCCATTATCTTCTGAAGATTGGTTTCAATCTCTAGAATTCTATCAAGCAGATAGCTTGAGTAATAAAACTTCTACTTGTAAGATTCCCTTTCCAATCAATCAACTATCTTTAGCAAATTTAATGCCAGACGAAGGAGAAATAAACGACTTAGAAATCTTTATCCGCAATACTAAAGCTGCTGAAGGATTTTGGTTTAAGGTAACTAGCAAACCACTCAAAGCTATAAATGGCTGCACCAAAAATAGTGTCCTGGTTTTGCGGGATATTACTAAAAGCAAACAGGCAGAAAAACAATTATTTCACGGTGCTTTTTATGATGGATTGACTAATTTACCCAATCGAAATTTACTCTTAAAAAGCCTTAAAGAAGAAATTATTTCCTACCAAAAGCAAGAGAGTAATCTATTTGCAGTTTTATTTCTAGATATCGATCGCTTCAAATCGATTAACAATAGTCTAGGTCGTTTTTTAGGAGATAGATTGTTAATTGAAATATCGCAAAGATTGAAAACTTGTCTGCGTTCTGAAGATTTAATTGCTCGTCTTGGTGGTGATGAATTTGCCATTCTCCTCAAAAATATTCAAAGTCTCAATTGTGCGACTAATATTGCTGAGAGAATTTATAAGAGCTTATTGCTACCCTTTAATCTTGACGGACAAGAGGTATTTGCTAACGCCAGCGTAGGCATTGCAGTTGGCGATCGAGAATACGAACGCCCAGAAGATCTGCTTAGAGATGCGGATCTTGCTATGTCTTATGCCAAAAGAACGGGCAGGGCACATTATCAAATCTTCAAAAAGTCGATGCACGCTCATGCTATCACAGTCTTGCAATTAGAAAACGATTTAAGAAGAGCGATCGAGCGTCAGGAATTTCAACTGTATTATCAACCAATCGTTTCGATCGCCACCAAAAGAATCAAAGGATTTGAAGCTTTAGTTCGTTGGCAACATCCAGTTCGAGGTTTTCTCTCTCCCTTAGAATTTATTACTTTAGCTGAAGAAGCAGGTTTGATCGGTTCTTTAGGAAGATGGGTACTTCAAAAAGCTTGTCAACAGATGCGTGCTTGGCAATTACAATTTGCTCATGTTTCTGACTGGAAAATGAGCGTTAATATCTCTGCCAAACAAATTATCAGAACCGATTTTGTCGAACAAGTTCAGGAGGTTTTACAAGAAACAGGTTTATCTCCTTTTAACTTGAAACTAGAGATTACAGAAAGTTCTTTGATGTCAAACACTGAATCAACTATTAGTACTCTCTTGCAGTTGAAAGCTTTGGGGATTGATTTTTCTCTAGATGATTTTGGCACTGGTTATTCATCTTTGAGTTATTTGCATCAATTTCCGATCGCCACTCTCAAAATCGATCGCTCATTTGTCTACAGTATGGACACCAGCAGCGAAAAATTCGGCATCGTCAGAGCTATTATTACCCTTGCTCGCAATCTGGGCATGGATGTGGTGGCTGAAGGAATAGAAACAGCAAATCAATTAGCTCAATTAAAAATTTTAAATTGCCAGTACGGTCAGGGATATTTTTTTGCTAAACCTTTAGATAATCTAGCTACAGAAGCACTAATTAAAATTGACGCAAACGAGCAAGAAAATCATAAACTAGAAAATCCACAAGTATTTTTAGAAGAGCAAAGAGCGAAAGAACAATTACTGTTAAATATCGAAAATCTACAACAGGAACTCGATCAATTAAAGCAAGAAAAGGTAGATCTAGAAATTATGCTAGAAACTGCTACAGAACATGCCGATCTGGTCGAATCTCAATTACACAAGGAAATTAACGATCGCCAGGAAATAGAAATAGCACTTCATTCAGCCAATCAAGAATTGGAAAAATTGACTATTTTAGATAGCTTAACTCAGGTCGCAAATCGCCGCCGTTTTGATGATTACTTACTGCAAGAATGGCAAAGACTCAGACAAGAAAAAGCACCAATGTCGATGATTTTATGCGATGTAGATTATTTCAAATCTTACAATGATGCCTATGGTCATTTAATCGGCGATCATTGTTTGCAACAAATTGCCCTAGCGATCGAAAGTAGCTTAGAAAATCCCGCTCACTTGGTTGCTCGTTATGGCGGTGAAGAATTCGCTTTGATTCTTCCTAACACAGATGCTCAAGAAGCGATGAAGGTTGCTGAAACCATTCGCACTCAAGTCAAGAGTCTCAAAATCGCGCACCATAAATCTTTAATTGCTGAACATGTAACCCTTAGCTTGGGTGTTTTTACCATGATTCCTACCCCTGAAGGTTCTCCAGAGTTACTAATCGCCATAGCTGACAAAGCTCTCTATGAAGCCAAAGCACAAGGACGCGATCGCGCTATCTTAGCTTTTAATGAAAAAAAAGATTAGTGTAGCAAGACAAAAATAATCGACCAGTTCAGCTTAAAAGTAGCAAGTAGCAAGGAAGAAAACAATTCGCAATTCGCTCTTAAGCAATTAAAAAACTTCTCTACTTAAGACTTAAAACTTCTGCCTTCTGCCCTCTCTTCTCTATTTTTCAAAAATATCCAATTGTTCGACTAATTTCGCTTGAGAATGATTGTTTTTAACTGGTTGCATCTTTTTAATTTCTGCCCGCAAACCTAGAGCAATTTTACTGTGTTTTTCGATTTGCGCCATTACTTGTCTCGCCCGAGCGATCGCCACTGCTGGCAAACCTGCCAAGCGTGCTGCTTCAATACCATAGGAGCGATCGGCACCACCAAGACGAACTTGATGTAAGAAAATAATTTTATCGGGCATTTCTTTGACTGTTACTTGATAATTAGCCACGTTAGTCAAGATTGAAGCTAATTCGTTTAATTCGTGATAGTGAGTGGCAAAAATAGTTCTAGCTTGAATCTCTGCGGCTAAATATTCTGCAACCGCCCAAGCGATCGATAACCCATCAAAAGTAGCCGTACCACGACCAATTTCATCTAATAATACCAGCGATTTAGGTGTAGCATGATTGAGAATGTTGGCGGTTTCATTCATTTCCACCATAAAAGTAGATTGCCCCGTTGCTAGATCGTCTACAGCGCCGACACGAGTAAATATGCGATCGCAAATAGCTATACTTGCTGAAGTAGCAGGAACAAAGCTACCAGCTTGTGCCATTAACTGAATTAATCCCACTTGCCTTAAATAGCAACTTTTACCGCTCGCATTAGGCCCAGTTAAGATAATCAGATCTGGATTATTTTCTCCTTCTCCGTCTCCTTGTCCCCTTGTCTCCTTGTCTCCTTGTCTTCCGAAGGACGCTTCCCTGCTGCCTAATCTAGTTGAATTAGCGACAAAAAAATTATAACCTAATGTTTGCTCTACAACTGGATGTCTGCCATCAATAATTTCAATTTCTCTAGTTTCAGTTATCTCAGGACGACAGTAATTTTGATAAATAGCAATTTCAGTCAAACCAGTTAAAACATCGATCGCCGCTACTGCTTTAGCAACATTACGAATTTCTTGAGCAAATTCAGCTACTTCTGCTCTTAGAGCATCAAAAACATCATACTCTAACCGATTTAAATCGTCTTTAGCAGTGAGAATTCTTGTTTCTCTCTCTTTTAACTCCGAAGTGATGTAACGTTCTTCGTTAGTTAAAGTTTGCTTGCGTTCGTAATTAAGCGGTGCTTGGTCAGCTTTGCTGCGCGGTAGACTGAGATAATAACCAAAGGTTTTATTGTAACCAACTTTAAGATTATTAATTCCCGTACGCTGTCGTTCGCTAACTTCTAAATTAGCCAACCATTGCTTATCTTCCTCAGATTTTTGGCGCATCTCATCTAATTGAGGATTAACACCATCGCGAATCAATCCACCTTCTTTGAGATGTTGCGGTGGCGATTCAATGATATGTTCGATTACTTTTTTGCCCAAAGGTTCTAATTCGGGTGGTAATTTTTGCAGCGCTTTTAAATAGGGAGAAACACCGATCGCTGTCAACTCAGCAAGTTCGGTTAATTTAACTAAAGATTCAGCTAAAGATAATAAATCTCTAGCGTTAGCAGTTCCCGCCGCCACTCTTCCCGTCAGTCTTTCTAAGTCGTAGATGCTGCGTAAAAGACTCCGCAAATCTTGACGGAGGGAAGTATTTTCTTTTAACTCTTCGATCGTATCCAACCTAGCACGAATGCCTTTAATATCAATCAAAGGTTGAATCAACCAACGACGTAACGCTCTTCCTCCCATCGCCGTACAGGTTTTATCTAATGCCCATAACAGGGATCCGTGAAAGCTTCCATCTCTAACCGTTTGCGTAATTTCTAGATTGCGACTAGTAGCGCGATCGAGAATTAAATAATCGGCAAGATTATAAGTACGTAAAGGCTGTAGAGGGGTTTGGTTAGCTTTTTGCGTTGCTTCTACATATTCTAGTAAACCACCTGCGGCGCGTACTCCTAAAGGAAGATTAGCACAGCCCATCCCTTCTAAAGATTTAACCCGAAAATGGTCGCAAAGTCTTTGTTTGGCTTGAATTAAAGTAAAAGCTTTTTGCGATCGCAGCGAATAACAAAAACAATCGGGTAAACAGGTGGGTAAATGTTCCGAAGTTTCTCCAGGGCGCAATAAACTATTAAGATCGGGTGCATTAACTGGAAATAAAATTTCCGCAGGTTGCAAACGCAAAAGTTCTAACCTTAAAGAAGCTAAATCGCTTGCTTGGGTAGTAAAAAATTCTCCTGTAGAGATATCTGCATAAGCTAAACCCCAATGTTCTCCCACAATTACCACCGATGCCAGAAAGTTATTGCGACGTGAAGCTAGCATTCCTTCATCAGTTAACGTACCAGGAGTAATCAACTTAGTAACTTGTCTTTCCACCAAGCGATTTTCTGCTAAAGCTTGCGCCGCATCTTCCACTTGATCGCAAATTGCTACAGAGTAACCTTTTTCTACCAGTAAGCGTGCGTAGCGTTCCAAAGCATGATGAGGAACGCCTGTCATAGTTACCCGTCCAATTTCTTTACCGCCATCCTTACTAGTGCAAACTAATTCCAATTCTCTAGCAATAATCACCGCATCCTGAAAGAAGCACTCAAAGAAATCGCCTACTCGATAGAATAACAGTGCGTTGGGGTACTGTTCTTTAATCTCAATATAGTGCTGATTCATCCGCGTTAATTTCCCGCGATCGAGCTTACGATAGTCGCTATGAGGATTCTTTTTAGTAGCTATTTCAGGATTGAGATTTTCTGATTCGATGTCGCTCATGAATTGTGGATAGATTGCAAACTGCTTTTATAGAATCTATCGCAAGATGATACGTTTTCATCTGAAACCTTTGTAATGATTTTTCCGATCTAAAAGCTAAGAGCAGAAAAAAATTGTTAACAGTGTTCGTTTTTATTTTAATTGTGTTATATTTGTTTAGCACGGGCGATTAGCTCAGCGGTAGAGCGCCTGCCTTACAAGCAGGACGTCACTGGTTCAAATCCAGTATCGCCCATTTTGCGCTGCGCTGGCAAAATTAAGACTTTTGTGATTTAAACCATAACTTTGCCACTTTGGTAGCTTTATGCTTCCTCATTTGGCGATCGCGATAAATAAATTATTGAGTCCTCTTGAGAGGACTTTTATTTTAAGATAGAGATTTTAATCTCTGGCGATTTGGCGATCGAATTTCAAGAGCGATCTTCTAAATAAAAAGCGATCTGGCGAACATAGATGGCTCTATCGTTCGATCGCGATTTTTTTGCTCAATATTTTTACAGATTTAGGGCAATCGCGCCTTAACAAACGAGAATCTTGACCCTAATTTAAGTTGGAAACCAATCTTTATCTAAAACCGACTGCAAATCAAAAGGACATTCTAAAGGAAAAGTAGATATTGATAACCCAGTTTCGTCGGCTGCGTCTTCTCTAGCATCCAAATAACACTCTAAAAAAACTCTTTCTAAATGCACTCTTAAAACGGGATGTTTTCTGATTAATCGTTCGATTTGCTTTCTGGCTTCTTTAATAGTAGATGCCCAACTAGGACTTTGATTTTGTTCTTGATATCGCCATTTGAGCAAGTGCATTAGTAGCCTAGTTAGTTGACTTTCTAGTGCATCTCTGTGACGATTGCCCAAATCTTTAACCTCTTCAATCAAGTGCCATAAATCTAGTTCGTTCCAGCGTTTTTGTTCGAGTAACATTGCTTGTTCGTCAGACCAAGCTACAAAATCGCGATCGTATGTTTCTTTAGAATTAGAATTGCCCATTTTACTAATTATCTCTTCTTAGATCTAACCAGCCCTCAAGGGCGATCGCAACATCCAAAGTGCGATCGGAGTTCAAAAAATTTCTAATAAATGCATGGTTTCCGACATTTTTGCCTTAAATTGTTTTATGCACAGGGTTTTGAGGATAAATATCGAACATGAGGCGCTTAATTCTAAATAACTCGATCGCTCCTATGTGGTCTAGAAAATTTACTTTATCGATCGGTGCTGTTGGTATGATTATTTTAATTAATTTGCCAACATTCGCTCAAGTTAAATACCCACCCTATGCGCTTTTTCAACCTTTAGCTTATAGTGGCTATCCTTATCGTTCTAACAACACAGATATTGCAACTACTTTAACTAAAGAAACTAGGTTTAAAAATCTTGTCGATCAATTGCAACAAGCAGGACTTTTAGAAGAATTAAAGCAAAACAATAAATATACTCTTTTTGCTCCAAACGATGAAGCGTTTGATGCTTTAGAAGACAGTGTTTTCGATCGCCTGGAAAACAAACAAGATTTACTCAAAGTTCTTAAATATCATTTGGTAGTTGGTGAAGTTACCCCCGAACAAGTAGATAGTGGCAAAGTAACCACTGCTCAAGGAAGCCAAATTAAAATAACTAAGCAAGATAACGGCGGGATCTTACTGAATGAGACAAATGCCAAACAACCTCCTCTTACAGCCAAAAATGGTGTAATCATTGAGATTGACAAGGTATTGTTACCGCCAGGTTTTTAGAAAACTAATCCCTAACCCCTATCTCAACTATTTTTCTTCATGATTGCAATTTATCCTGGTAGCTTCGATCCAATTACGTTTGGTCATCTCGATTTAATCGAAAGAGGCTGTAAGCTTTTTGAAAAGGTAATTGTGGCAGTATCCTCTAATCCAAGTAAACAACCAGTGTTTTCAGCCACTAAACGAGTAGAACTAATTCAAGAATGCACTAACCATTTGACTAATGTAGAAGTAGATAGTTTTGTTGGCTTAACTGTAGAGTACGCTAAACTGCAAGGTGCTGGTGTCTTACTAAGGGGTTTACGCGCACTTTCTGACTTTGAAGGTGAACTGCAAATGGCTCATACTAATAAAACCCTCAATCTGCACTTGGAAACAGTTTTTTTAGCTACTGCACAAGAATATAGTTTTCTCAGCAGTAGCGTAGTTAAAGAAATTGCTCGCTTCGGTGGAACGATCGAACATTTAGTTCCTGCTCAAGTAGCTAAAGATATCTATCAATATTATGAGGATTTAGGGAGCAGAGAGTAGGGGCAATCGCTTTGCATCATCTTAAAGAAACTTGAAAATCTCTTCTGCTACATTCTGTGCTTTCTCTAAATGGGGAACGTGTCCGCATTCAGAAATCCAAACCAGTTTACTGTTGCTAATTTTCTGCTCAAATTTAGCTGCATCTTTGGTTCCTAAAATTCGATCATTTTCTCCCCATAGAATTAAAGTCGGTTGTTTAATCTCACCAAGTCGATCGCCAAAATAACCATAGCCACCGCTTTTGGTAAAAGCAATTAAAGCTTCACTCCAGCGATCGCATTGTAAATGCAGTGAAGCGCAGATTTGCGCGTCTTGAGTGGCAAAGTTCTTGTTATAGTAGGCATTGCGACTGATGTTCTTTCTGACGTTAGGATTGCTTAAAAAAGCTGTAGCGAGGCGATCGAGAGGAGGAAACATCAACTTACCAGTCGCGGGAGGTTTGGCAAAACCAGCGCTATCTAACAAAACTAGTTTGCTTACTGTATCTGGATAGGTGAGGGTAAAATCGATCGCCGTTGCACCTCCCATCGACGCACCTACTAAAATTACTGGTTGTTGAATTAACGTTTTCCAGAAATAGTAAAGATGAGTTTTAATAGCCAGAGGATCGTAATTCAAATCGGCAAGACGATGAGTAAAGCCAAATCCCAATAAATCTAATGCCCAAGTTTCCTTTTTTTCTGCCAGTAGAGGAAGCAAACGACGATATTCGAGTAGAGAACTATCAAAACCATTTAGTAAGAGAATTGGTGTACCTCCACTTCCCTGTTTGACATAAGTAGTCGCGATCGCTTGAGGACTAAGAGGAGTTGTAATTAATTCTGTTTGGATTTGTTTAACTAGGGCGATCGAAGTCTCTTCGCTAAGATTTTCGGCTTCAGCAGGGATGAACATGGAAATTAACGAGCAAGAACAACACTTTAAGCATCTTATATCAATTCACAATTCGCAATTAAAAACCCTGCTTATTCTTTTGCCTCTTGCCTCTTGCCTTTTGCCTGTCTCAACTAGAAAATTAATTTTGCACGACTACTTAGACTGATGTTTAACTCTCCTCCTTATGCTGCTTATCTACACATTCCCTTCTGTAAGCGTCGCTGTTACTACTGCGATTTTCCGATCGCCGTTTTAGGAGATAACGTAAATAGCAAAGGGGCTGTTGATTCGCTCGATCGCTATGTAGAAATTTTGTCTCAGGAGATTGCTATCAACACTACCGATCGGCGATCGCTAGCAACGGTTTTCTTTGGTGGTGGTACTCCCTCTTTACTGAGTGTCAGACACTTAGAAAAAATTCTGGATACCTTAGATAAACATTTAGGGATTGCAGCAAATGCGGAAATCTCGATGGAAATGGATCCCAATACCTTCGATCGCGCCAAGTTAGAGGGTTTTTATCACGCGGGTATTAATCGAGTCAGTTTGGGAGTGCAAGCTTTTCAAGACGAACTACTAGCTATTTGCGGGCGCACTCACTCTAGTCAAGATATTAAAACAGCCGTAGAATTAGTTAAGCAAGTTGGCTTCACCAATTTTAGTCTAGACTTAATTTCTGGTTTACCTCAACAAACGCTACAGCATTGGCAAGAATCTTTGACAGCAGCGATCGCACTCGATCCCAATCATATCTCTTGTTACGATTTAGTCCTCGAACCTGTCACCGCTTTTGGCAAACAATACCAACCAGGCGAAAAGCCTTTACCTTCTGATGAAACCACCGCACAGATGTATAAGCTAGCGCAGTCGATGCTAACTAGTGCGGGATACCAACATTACGAAATTTCTAATTACGCGCGATCGCCATGGCAATGCCGTCATAATCGAGTTTATTGGGAAAATCAACCTTTTTATGGTTTTGGCATGGGTGCTGCTAGTTATGTTGATGGCAAAAGATTTACTCGTCCTCGTACCAGAAAGGATTATTATCAGTGGGTAGAAGATGGAGCGATAATCGAGCTAGAGCCACTATCGCCAGAAGATCGATTATTGGAAACTTTAATGTTGGGTTTGCGTTTGGCTGAGGGAGTTAGTGTAGAGAGAATTAGCCAGGAATGCGATCCCGCCACAGTTGAGAAAATTTGGACTTGTTTGCAACCCTATCATCGTCAAGGTTGGGTTGAAATTGAGACAACTGAAGACGGAAGTTTGGAGAGAATAAAACTAAGCGATCCCGAAGGATTTTTATTTTCTAATACTATTTTGGCAAGTTTGTTTGAAACGATCGATCGCTGATAGCAGATCTTGATTTGATTTTTTTCTAAATTACCTCTATAACTAGAAATCTTTTAAAATTAGAATATGCCATCTTTAGATATTTATCATGATTTAGTTAAAACAGCATTACAAGCTGAAGGCTGGACAATCACTCACGATCCCTATTTCTTAAACGCAGGTGGAACAGAACTATATATTGATTTAGGAGCAGAAAAACTTATCGCTGCTATTAAACAAAATCAAAAAATAGCAGTCGAAGTTAAAAGTTTTACTGGCAAATCCCAAATTACTGAATTTTATAGTGCATTAGGACAATATCTTACCTATCAGCAGGGTTTAAAAATAGCTGAACCAGACCGAGAACTTTATTTAGCTATTCCTAAAATAGCCAAAGATGAAGTATTTTCTCTAACTCTAACTCAGCAATTAATTACCGAGTTAAAGATTAAATTGATTGTCTATTCTTTGTCGGGAAAAATTATCTCATGGGAATCGAAGAATTAGCTACTATCATCAAAGAAGGTTTAAGTAAAAAAGTTAAACTTACTAATTTTAACAACTCTGTAGAAGTCCAAACTGTATTCGATTCTCTATCTCATCGCTATAGCCTATTTCATGTTGGTTGGATTGGTGAGAATAGAGTTTTTGGATGTGTTTTGCATATCGAAATTAAACAGAATAAGATTTGGATTCATTGGGACGGGACAGAAGATGGTTTTATTACTTATTTAGAAGAACATAATGTACCTCCCTCTCAAATAGTACAAGCTTGGCTACCGCCAGAAATGAGACAACACACCCCTTATGCGATCGATTAATGCCTATATTTCTTCAAGACAGATTATAACCACCAAAGTAAACTTATCTAAATAACAATTCCTCTGTTGGCGGAGTGCGCCACAATTCTTGTAAACGATGAGCGGGAATGGTTAGATATAAAACATCGTCAGGATTGAGATTTGTTTCTAGTAATTGCCATCCATGAATAGTCTGGTGTTTAGTTTCTAGGTAAAGTGGAACTAAATCGGCTTGCATTGCTGCTTGTTTGACCGACTTATGATAAAAAGGATGATGTTCATGAATTTTGGTGGCTACGGCAATCCAGAGCAAATCATCGGTCATGCCATTGCCTAAAATTTTACCTCCCAAAGCAGCAGCAGCGAAAGAATGAGTAGCTAACTCAGTTGGTGACAATACACATTCAAAACCAAATACTTCTTGTACTGACTGAGCAAATTGAGCATCTTGAGAACGAACCACGATCGATAATTTAGGCGCGATCGCTACCAGCACCAGTAATTGTGCCGATCGAAAAATATAAAGCATCTACTACTGATACTGATGTGTTGTGATTAAAGCTGACATAGGTGATGGTAGCCACCAAAATTGTAAAGATAAGAGATAGACTAACCAGAAATACTGGACGAATATAACGTCGATATTTTGGTAAATTGGCGATCGCTTTTAATAATTTTTGTCTGCGAGTACTTTTTGGTTTGCGAATGTTCGGTCGATCGCCAATAATCAGACGATCGCCTTGTCGTAGACGATATTCTTGCTCGATCGCCGAAACTAATTCTATTTCCCCTCGGAATGGCAAATAATAAATTAACATGCGCGTGCGATCTTCCCACAAGTCACCTAACTCCATTCCCAACCAAGGATGATCTCGATCGATAATTTCTTCATGGATCGGCCAAGTTTGCTCAAATAGCCGCAATTGTCCGATTGCCTTGCTTCCCAAGGCAGCAAAGGCAAAAATAGATGCTGCTAAGGTAGAAACACTCATACTCAAGTGATTTTCCAGAGTTAGATCTAAGCGATCGCCCAAAGCTTGATTAAAGAGACGGTTAATAATCCCCTCAGCTTCTCAGCCCCTCAGCTTCTCCAAGAAGTCTATTGCTTTTCTCGAAACGCGGATCGAAAATTAGGGGGGATAAAATTTAGATAAAATATCTATCGTCGCTCCTTATGCATTGATTTAGAGATAGAGCTTGTCTCGTACAAACTTAGTTTGTAGATGTGGAAAAATTAATTCTATGTTGTCTTGAGCTGCTTTATCTCTTAACAACCATCAAGTCGCCAGTAGGAATATGCATCCGATTTTGATTAGTAAGGGGCTTACCGAACAACAAGTAAGCGAACGTCGTGCGGCGGGTGAAACTAACAATGTCACCCTGTCAACTAGCCGTTCCTATCGCCAAATTTTGCAAGAAAACTTTTTAACCTTTATCAACTTAGTTTTCTTTGCGATCGGCTTGATTATGGTGCTGCTGAAAAACTATAGTGATGCTTTTTTGGTAGTAGTCATCATTTTTAGCGGCATTTTAATTTCTGTAATTCAAGAAATTTGGGCAAAACAAAAACTCGATCGCATTGCTTTACTAAATCGTCCCAAAGCAACCGTAATACGTGCGGGAAGAGAATTAGAAATCGAACCTGGTGAAATAGTTTTAGGCGATCTGATTTCTGTTCGCGCTGGCGATCGCATTTTAGTTGATGGTGCTTTAGTCGGGAACAATCGCATTGAAGTGGATGAATCCCTACTCACTGGTGAGTCGGATTTAATTGTCAAAGTTGAAGGAGATTCTGTCTATTCTGGGACGGTTTGCGTTAGCGGTAACGGCTATTTTGAAGCACAGAAAGTAGGTGCGGATACAGTCGCCTACAAACTCATGACTGGTGCGCGTGCTTTTAGGCAAGTTTACACCCCGCTTCAGCAAGAAATCAATTTAGTAATGCGGATTTTGCTGTTAGTTGCTTGTTTTCTCTGGATTTTGATTGGAATTAGTTTTCTGAGTCGCTCTTATTCCTTTGCTGATATTGTCCAGCACGCGGCGGTAGTAGCAGGATTAGTTCCTAGTGGTTTGTTAATTGCCATTACTTTGGCATACGGTACGGGTGCGGTGAGAATGCTAGGACAGAATATCTTGATTCAACAGGCGAATGCAGTGGAATCATTGAGTAACATTAACGTGCTGTGTTTGGATAAAACTGGAACTTTAACTACCAACCACATTGAATTAGAAGGTATTTATCCGATCGCCATTACAGAAGAAGCCTTAAAGCAACAATTAGGAGACTACGCCGCTAATAGTAACAGCTTAAACTATACCACCGAAGCGATCGCCTCTGCTTGTGTGGGTTGTCAAAAGCCAGTTCAACTTGAAGTCCCTTTTGTTTCGTCGCGCAAGTGGAGTGCGTTAGTTTATCAAGATTCTTCTCCATCTGGTAGTTATTTTCTTGGTGCGCCAGAAATTTTAGCCTCATCTCTATCTCTAACCGACGAAATGAAACAATGTATAGAGATGGGAACAGAGCAAGGATTGAGAGTATTAATGTTTGCTTGCACTGAAGAAGCAATTAATCTCGAAGAATTAGCCCAAGGAACTTTACCAAAACAATTAAATCCGCTTGGAATAGTGCATTTTCGTAATCAACTCCGTCCCAATGTCTACGATACTCTGCAAAGTTTTGCCCAAGCTGGAATTGAGTTGAAAATTGTTTCTGGTGACAATCCTGAAACTGTAGCCGCGATCGCCAAACAAGCAGGATTCAATTCAGATTTATCCTTGGTTTCTGGGTTAGAATTAGCCGTTATGGACGAAGGATCGTTTGCAGCAGCCGTTTCTTCTGTTAATATTTTTGGTCGTATTACCCCAGAACAAAAAGCACGTATCGTCAAAACTCTGCGCCAGCAAAAACGTTATGTGGCGATTGTCGGAGATGGAGTTAACGATGTCTTGGCTCTCAAACAAGCAAATTTGGGCATTTCTATGGAAAGTGGCTCAAAAGCGACTAGAGGCGTTGCTGATATTATCTTACTAAAAGATTCTTTTGCTGCTCTTCCCCATGCTTTTTTAGAAGGGCAAAGAATTCGTAATGGTATTCGCGATTCTCTAGCACTGTTTATCATCAGAGTCTTTTGTGTTGCTTTGTTGATTTTTTCTTCAGCGATGGTGACAGATATTTTTCCCTTTCTCAACAAACAAAGTGCCTTGCTAGCAATTTTCGGCGTGGGATTGCCTACAGTAGTATTACCACTATGGGCGCAACCAGGAGAAACTCAGAAAGAGAAAAGCATGGTTCATTCTCTACTTCATTTTACCGTTCCTGCTACTTTGAGCATGACTATGGTTTCTTTGTTGGTGTACTTACTCTATTTAGTCAGGGCGATCTTAAATCTTTCTCCAGAAGAAAATTTTAGCCAAGTAGATTACACGTTACCTCGTACCGCTTTAGTAATTATCTTGGTACTTTGTCATTTATGTTTATTACCCTTTCTCAAACCACCAACTAGATTTTGGGTAGGTGGTGCGCCTCTAAGTGGTGACTGGCGCTATACGATCGCGGCTGCAATTTTATTCGTAATCTTTTTGATTACAATCGAATTTCCACCCTTACGCAATTTCTTTCATCTAGCGCCTTTGTATTGGTTAGATTTGGTATTCCTAATTTTAGTGGCGATCGAATGGTGTCTGATTTTAAGAGTACTTTGGCGAACTAGATTTTTCGATCGCTTTTTAGGAGTTAATTTAGGTTGATGAGATCAAATCCTGTTGAAGAATCATACTATCGGTGAGGTAAGGCAGAAGGCAGAAGGCAGAAGGCAAGAGGAATAATTAAAGACAAAAGTTTATTTCTACTAATTAAACAGATTTGATATGAGTAGAAAGCAAAAATCGAGCAAAATAGAGCCTGTAGTTCGGGATCTTAACACCGATCTAAACGAGCAGACTCAATATTCTGTGAGCATCTGGGAAATAATGCTGATTACTTTAGGGGCGATCGCTCTTTTAGGTGCGGGATTATCGGGATTGGGGGCAAAATTACTAATTAACATGTTTGAACCCTCTAGGGCAGAAACTATCGCTAAAAGCCTAATTAGCTATCATATTCCTGGGGGTTCGCAAGGTGTAGCAGGAATTAATATAGGCGCAGAAAAATTTGCGATCGTCAAAAGCAATAGCGATCCACCTGATATAGTTTTATCTATCAGCAAAGCTCCCATCGGACAAGCAAAAGATGGTCTAGATGTTTCCCTAGAAAGCGAAATGTCTTTGCAAGAGAATATTAATGGTAAGTTCGCCGCCGATGCTTCTTATCAAGAAAATAAAATTTTTTGCGATCGCAACTTATCTGTCAATATTCAACAAGGACAGCAAATTTTAGCTAATTCTCCTACTCCTGTCCCTGCGATGCAGTATTCCGTAAAAACGACTAAAGATAATATTGAATATGCAGTCAATTTACTGACACTTGGAAAAGATGCCAAACAAAAAGCCGAGCAAGTTTTTAGCTCTTTCAAATGTAGATTTTAACAAGCTAGATCTTATTTGGCTGCTACTGTGTTTAAGTATTGGCATTGTTTTACGTTTTTTCAATTTAGATACCAAATCTCTAGCTAGTATCGAACTTGCTTCTTTAGGTTTTAGTTTAGGTCATGGTTTCCTGCAAGTACCGATCGATCGTCCGATTTCTATCTCAGAATTACTTGCACCTTTAAACTTCGATCCTCATACTAACCCTAGCGATACTCTTCGCTATTTAATCAGCGAAAGCACCCATCCACCACTATATTTCCTCCTCAATCATTTTTGGCTGAAATTACTCTCACCTCAAACCGAATTAGAGTTACTTCATGCAGGGCGATCGCTAAGCGCCATTTTTGGCGCAATTACTATTCCTGCTACCTTCACTTTAGGTTACTTAGCCTTTCGTTCTCGCCTAGTCGCCCATTTAGCCGCCGCATTAATGGCAGTATCTCCCTATGGCATTTATCTATCTCAAGAAGCTAGACACTATACCCTAACAATTTTGTGGATTATTGCTTCTCTGTGTTGCTTAATTCTAGCATTAACAGGGAGCAGGGAGCAGGGAGCAGGGAGCAGGAAGATTAGAGAAGTGGGGGGAAATAATCGCCAACCTCTACCAATTTCCATTGTCTGCCTTTGGGTAATCGTCAATAGCCTAGGAATCGCCACACATTACTTTTTTAGCCTCACTCTCTGTGCAGAAGCACTAGTTATTTTCAGCTTTTGGCTCAAAGATTTAAAACAATGCCTTTTATATTGCAAAAAAAACTTAAAATCTTTACCCTACGTCTCCTCCGCTCCTCTGCCTCTCCGCTCCTCCGCCTTTTGGTACCGAATCTACGCAGCAGCAGCAGGAACAATAGTCGGCTGTTTAGTCTGGTATCCCTACGCTAAAACAGTTTCTGGTAACGAAATCACAGAATGGATTACTACCAGTCTAAATATTCAAGACTTATGGGAACCGATCGCCCGCATGTTGGGGTGGTTATTGTCGATGATTGCACTTTTACCAGTTGAAGGAGTCAATTTAGTAGTTATTATCTGCTCAGCAATAATTCTTTTATCAGTTTTACTTTGGGTAACGCCTGTTCTTATTAATAGTTTTCGATCGCAATTACAAGATTCACAACTCAATTTATCAGTAAAAGTTCTAGGCAGTTTTTTCCTGGCAGCGATCGCCTTATTTCTAGTCATCATCTATGTCTTACGTCGAGATCTATCTTTAGCGGCTAGATATCACTTTGTTTATTTTCCTGCTGTAATCGTTTTGTTAGCATCTGCTTTGGCTACCTGTATTTCTAATACCAAATTAAAAAATGTTGGTGACAAATCTAGCGAATGGCGATTCGCCCCTATACAAATCATGTGTCATTCAAAAAGCAAACAAAAAGTAATTCTGCTTCTGGCGATCGGATTATTGGGCGCGTTTACTGTAGTTTCTAATTATGGTTTTCAAAAATCAAAAAGAGCAGATTTGTTAGTCGATCGCATTCAAAATCTTTCCCAAGTACCAGTTGTAATTGCTACTACTTATAAAACTCATTCAGAAATTAGAGAATTGATGTCAGTTGCTTTTGAATTAAAGCGATCGCCTGAAAGTCCAAAAAATAATCCCAATCCGCCACAATTTCTCTTAGCCAGAAAAAATAACGACAATAGCGATCGTCTTTCATCATCTTTAATTCAAATTATCAACCAGAAACCAAAACCTTTCGACTTATGGACTACCAATTTACAAGCTAAAACTGAGGCAATAGAGGCTTTAAATTGTCAGCAAAATCCTCAAAAAATTAAGATTAAAGGTTATAAAACTCGTCTATATCATTGTCGTTATAGCACTACGCAATAAAGTTAGGACATTTCTAAATCACCAAACCCATTTACAGTTTACTTTTGCCTTTTGCCTAGCGCGTAGCGCTATATCTGCGTTTATCCGCGTTTATCTGCGGACGTTGTTCTTGTGTTTTTAACGACTTTTGGCTGAGAAAGATCGGCAGATTGGCTGAAAAATCCTTAAAAGTAACTTAAATTACCTAGCTAACCAAACATAGCGTAATAAATTCTTATATTGGTTCGTAAATCTGGATCTGTAGATTTACATAGATTGCGATCGCCTCCAAGCTTTCTTTCTCTATCTTCAATTAACTATGGCATTTAAAGCAGCAATAAACAGAGTCTTACTCGCGACTTTTTCTTTGTGTTTATTACCTGGAGAGGCGATCGCACAAGAAGCACCCATTACCAGCGATGGAACGACTGCGACTGATGTAACTACACCAGATGGTAGTAATTTTGATATTAATGGCGGAGATAAGGCGGGAGGGAATTTATTTCACAGTTTTGGTAATTTTTCTGTACCTAATGGTGGTTCGGCAAATTTTTTAAATTCTCCTGATATTGTGAATATCATCAATCGGGTGACGGGTGGCAAGATTTCAGATATTCAGGGGTTAATTTCTGCTCAAGGTGGAGCGAATTTATTTTTAATTAATCCTGCTGGTATTGTTTTTGGTGCGAATGCTAGTTTGAATATTGGTGGTTCGTTTTTGGGAAGTACGGCGGATAGTTTGTTGTTTGATGATGGGACGGAGTTTAGCGCTACAAATCCGACTAAACCATTACTGACAGTTAATGCACCGATCGGTTTAAATCTTCGAGATAATCCTGGGGATATTACTTTAAATAACTCTACTGTTGAAATTAACGCAGGAAAAAATGTAAGTCTTGTAGGTGGAAACATTGCTCTAGATAACAGCGAATTAAGTTTATCAGGAGGAAGAATCGAATTAGGTGGATTATCAGCAGCAGGAACGATTACTTTTAACCAAGATGGTAGTTTAAAATTTCGGCTCTCCCGTACTCATGGTGATAAGCAAAGATTATCAAATTAAGGGCATAT
>CAZJTL010000037.1:0-30523 GCA_964548905.1 uncultured bacterium
GGGCGATCGCATCAAGAATTAATTGCCCAGGGATACTCGATGATTGTTCCAGCAGGAGAACCTAGCCTTTGGCAGCACGTTGATGCGGCTGCACATATCCATTTGCGCCTCGATCCTGGTTCGATCGCTAGAGTTGCTCAAGAAATGACTGAAATCGATCCCAGTAAAATTGAAATTGTTGAGCGATTTGCTATTCAAGACCCTCAGATCGAGCATATTGGTCTAGCGTTAGCAGCAGAACTGGAAGCGGGTGGAATAACTGGAAAATTATATAGCGAATCTTTATCCACTGCTCTTATCGCGCATTTATTAAAGCATCATACCTCTACTAATCGACCCAATTCCTTTTCTGCCAATGGGCTGCCTCCATTCAAATTGCGTCAAGTTTTAGATTATCTCCATAGTCATTTATCCAGCGATCTATCCTTGACTGAGCTAGCTCAAGCAGTCGGAATTAGTCAATCTCACTTCTCCAGCTTGTTTCGGCAGAGTACAGGACTATCTCCTTACCAATACTTGATTCAGTAACGTATAGAACGAGCAAAGACACTTTTATTGCAAAGCGAATCTTCGATCGCGGAAGTGGCGGCGGAAGTTGGATTCTACGATCAAAGTCATTTAGCCCGTCATATGCGTCGTCTCTTAGGTGTTTCTCCCAAAAAACTTCGCCAGCAGGCTTCATAGGGAACAGGGAACAGGAAACGGGGAACAGATTTTAATTAATCAACAGAATGTCCTCAAAATCGTGAGAACGTCCAAGATTTGCACTAGTAATATTCCTGATAATGAGAGGCGTAAACAGAAATGACCTCTCAAAAGGAGTATTGATATGAGTCGATTAAAGGACAAAATTGCAGTCATCACAGGTGGTAGTCGTGGGTTAGGTCGAGCAACTGCGATTAGATTGGCAAAAGATGGTGCTTTTGTGGCGATCGGCTACCATAACCGACAGGATCGAGCTGAGGAAGTGGTAAATCAGATTGGTTCGAGTGGTGGTAGAGCCGTTGCAGTTCGAAGTGATGTCTCAAGCGTTCTGGGTATTGAGGCTTTTTATGAAGCAGTTGATACTGTTTTGCGATCGCAAACGGGTCAGGATCGCTTTGATATTCTGGTCAACAATGCGGGCATCATTGATACGGCGACGATTGCCCAAACTAGCGAAAAGGTATTCGATCGCCTCTTTAACCTTAATACCAAAGGTGCGTTTTTTGCCATCCAACAAGCAATCCCTCGTCTTCGAGATGGCGGACGAATTATCAACCTTTCTTCAGGCTTAACTCGCTTCTCCTACCCTCAATACATAGCCTACGCAGCTACTAAAGGCGCGATCGAAGTCATTACAAGAGTGCTGGCACACGAACTGGGGTCGATTACCTTCGGATCTTGGCTGATGGTCGTTTTCAACTCATTCTTCATGCAACCATTACCACAGATGATGGTCAGGCGATCGCCTTTGATGCTGAAGGAATGGCGATCGATCGATAAGGAACTAGCAATCGTCAAGTAACTCAAAATGTTACACTAACCACAGCTTCTCCAACCTACTCTTGGGTAAATAATCTCCAAATATGGGTTGAGGGAATAGCCGATTTAAATAAAGGGGAAGTTCAGCTTAGAGGATACATCGTATAGGGTAGAGGGTTTAGGGAGTAGGGATTACTTAGAGAATGACAAATTTAGCCATATATAAATGGAATTTAGAAGAATATCACAAACTGTAGGTAATAATAAATAACAATGACTGATTCAATCATGTATCAGGAAGATGGTTTCGTTGTTCTCGAAGCTGATCGCCCAGAAGAATTTCTTTCTGCTGGTGAGTTAAAAGAAAAACTAAAAAGTGTTCTACTCAAGCAACAAGATAATTTGCCAAGGGAATTACAGAAATTTGCTTCTGTTGAAGAACAAGCCCAACATCTAATCGATAATTACTATGAATTAAATATCGATGCCGAGCATTATTTACAATGGTATGTAGTTCGACTAGAAAAGTAGCCTTAGCGAAGCACTATTAGCGAAATAATCCTCTCAAAGCATCTGAAATTCCTTCTTCAATTCCTCTTTGCACCCCTTGTTTTACTGCCCCTTCTACAAAAGAAGAACGATCGCGATCGGCTGATTGATTTGACTCTTGATTGGTAGTGGAATTACTAGTGCAGCGCGGCGTAACTAAGCCATCAGTATATTAATTAAGTCGTTATTGTGACTTGCTAGAATTTGTTGGCAACCGTACATCACAACCTCGTTGAATTGAGAAAACTATAACATGTTTCAGGACACTTAAAAGTGTCTAACCTGAACGGTTCGCTTGTTTTCATCCCTCGGCTGAAGCGCGAGGGCTTTCAACATCGCTCTTCGGTAATTTAAAACTTAGCATCTGCACCTTGACTGATAAAATTTTTCCAGTAAACATTTATAAATTTGCTATGTCTGAACAAACTACTGGTGCTGATGCTATTGATGTGGCGATCGCCAAAGGAATTGACTTTGACGGTTCCCCTATTCCTACTCACAAGTTAGATTTATATAACAAAGTGATGGCGCTAGAGGCAGACAGACAACGCAGTGGAGTATCCAACACCATGCGCTCCCGTATTGTCCGTATTGGTGCGAAACATATCCCTCAAGCTGAATTAAATCAAATGCTCATCGATGCTGATTTTGCCCCCCTCAAGGATAAAGAGATTGCTTTCTTTTATGGTAATAAATAGGGGTGTAAGGGTGTAGGGTGTAGGGTGTAGGGGATAAGAAAAATGAAGAAAACTTCGCTCTGGTTCGCTTTAGGCTTAATAATTTCAGTTTTAGTTATGCCAGCTTGGGCGATTAATAGTTCTCTGGGTGAGGAGGGAATTAACGCTCTAGTACTTCATCAACCACCTTACGATTTACTCGGTCGTAAAATTAGCATCGGTCAAGTAGAAATTGGTAGACCTGGAAGATTTGGATTTGATAAAGCAGCAATCAAAAGTCCCAGTATTAATCTTCAAGGAGTATTTTATCGCAATGAGCAGGCTAAATCTAATAATAATGTCGATAACCATGCTGCGATGGTAGCGACTATTTTAGTCAGTCACGATAAACGTGTTACTGGAGTTGCACCCAAGTCTAAGCTCTATTCTTCAGCAATTGGCGCTCTCAAAAAAAACGGACAAGCTCAAGAATGTCTAGCAGCACAGCATATAGCCGAACAAAATAGCGGCGATATCAGAGCAATTAATTTTAGTTTTGGTGAATCCCTACAACGCGATCCCAGAGAAAATCCCAAGTTAGATGGCAATGCTTTGTTAACTCAATGTATCGATTGGTCATCAAAAAACCATGATGTTCTTTACGTCGTCGCTGGCAATCAAGGCGATGGAGGTATTCCGATTCCGACTGATAGCTATAATGGACTCGTAGTTGCTTATAGTACCCGTAGAAATGGCAAATTTACGAAAGTAGATTTTGCAAATTTAAGCAGTACACCAGAAGGAATTGGCAAAACTACGATCGCCAAAGAAATTAATACGGAAAACCGACGCGCAATTGGTATAGTTGCTCCAGGTCATAAAATTCCTTCCTTGAATTTAGAAGGAGCGATCGAAAAGGTTAGCGGTACTAGTTTTGCTGCGCCTCATGTCACCGCATCAGTAGCACTGTTACAAGAATTTAGCGATCGCCAGCTAGAATCGCAAAGTAAAGAATCGAGACAATCTCCTCAGACACATTGGAATACTGATGCTCGACACCATCAAGTCACGAAGGCAATTCTCTTAAATTCAGCAGACAAAATTGAAGATAAAGGTGATGGTTTGCGCTTAGGGATGACTCGCACTCTGTTAACTAAACATAATCGCAATTGGCTAGAATCTGATGCCTATAGAGATCCAGAGATTCCCCTAGATCTAGAAATGGGAACTGGACATCTTAATACTTTACGTGCCTACGAGCAATTTAACCCAGGACAATGGAATTCAGAAAGACCAGTACCTATTAAAGGGTGGGATTATCGTACTGTTGCGGTAGATACCGATCGCGATTATATTTTGGAAAAACCGCTCAAACAGGGAAGTTATGCGGCGATTACCTTAGTTTGGGATCGTTTGGTGGAATTAGAAGATCGCAACAATAACCGCAGATTTGATGAAGATGAAAGTTTTCGCGATCGCGGTTTGAATAATCTCGATCTTTATTTGTTACCAGCAGCAGAAACAGATTTGAGTAAAAACGTCTGTGCTTCTACAAGTAAGGTAGATAGTGTCGAACATATTTTCTGTCAAGTTCCCGCTACAGGACAGTATAAAATTCATGTTTCCTACCGCAACCAAATCAACGAACCACAACAGCCTTTTGGTTTGGCTTGGTGGACAGTTGAAGGCTAGATAACTGTTATGTTTAGAAGTTTAGTCTAGTTTCGATCGGATCGAGAGAACAAAGAGGATAAAATAAAGTAGGAATAAAACTACTTACTATTGAGTATTATCAACTAGAAGATAGTGGTTTATCTAAACCATCTAAAGTCCAAGCGCAACAGATACGGACAATTTCCAAACAAAGAATTATTGGTGGAGTTTTAGGAAGTTTGGATCGTAATTTGATGCAATTGGTAAAACAGGCGATCGAACTCCATTTAGCGTTGTAACTGTCTATCGATCGCTACTACTAAACCAATTCTTCCAGGACTTTATTTAAGCCAACAGAGTTAGAAGCTTTAAATAAAAGTCGATCGCCTGGTTGAATTATTGCTTGCAATCTGGTTACTAATAGATCGCGATCTTCAAAACATTCTGTTTCAATTCCTGTTGCTGCTTCAGCAATTGCTTCGGTTTCCCGATCGTCTACTAAAACTAACAGGCGATCGATTCCTAGCTGTTTGACTTTTTCTCCCACTCGATAATGATATTCTCGCGATCGCTCTCCCAATTCTTTCATGGTTCCCAATACGGCAATATGCCTCATCCCAGGAGTTTCTTGCAACAATTGCAATGCAGCTAGCATCGACTCTAAACCAGCATTATAAGTTTCATCAAGGATAACTATATCGTCGGTTAAATCGTAGCGTTTTGCTCTTCCTTTGGGCAATTCTAATCTTAAACCAGATTTGAGAGTAGTTATTTCAATTCCTAACAGTTTACCTACGGCGATCGCTGCTAAATAATTTAAGGCATTGTGACGACCAGGTAAAGGTAGGGGTAAATCGACTCCCTCTACTCTCATCGTTTCTGAATCGATTATTTCTCCTCGTAAATCCCCACCTTCTAAACCATAGGTAATTGTTTCTCCTTGCCAAACTGTAGCTGCTGTCTCCATTAATAAACGATTATCATGGTTTAAGATAGCTACGCCAAATTTAGGCATTTCTGCAAGTAACTCGCATTTTGCTTGAGCGATCGCCTCTTCAGAACCCAATCTACCAATATGCGCCGTCCCTACATTAGTAATTACGGCAATAGTAGGATGAGCGATTTGAGTGAGGAGGGCAATTTCTCCTCGTCCGCGCATTCCCATTTCAATCACGGCGAATTGATGATGCGATCGCAATTCTAATAAAGTTTTTGGTACACCAATTTCATTATTGTAATTTGCTTCAGTTTTAAGAACATTTCCTTGAGTAGACAAAACCGCAGCAATTAATTCTTTCGTCGTCGTTTTTCCAACCGAACCTGTAATGGCAATGATGGGAATAGTAGCGCGATCGCGCCACCATCTGCCGATTTTCTGATATGCCTCTAGAGTATCGTCAACCACAAACTGAGGAATATTTCCAGATGAATCTAAGGGGAATTGACGGGAAACAATCGAGGCAATTGCACCTCGCTTGATCGCCATTTTCACAAAGTCATGTCCATCGAAATTATCACCTTTGAGAGCAAGAAATAGCTGATTTGGCTCTAAAGTACGGGTATCTGTAGTTATTCCTGTCGCCACTTTTTGGGCATAACTTTCATCTAAATTTATGCCAGTTGAGTCAATAATTTGAGCGAGTTCATTTAAAGGTATTATAAGTTGATGGTTCATGGTTCATTGTTGATAGCCGATCGACTAATAGTAATTTTTCATAAATCATTTACAATTGCTCTACGTAAATTGTTTTTTGAAGTTTTTATATAGCGTTTCTCAAATTGATGAGATACAAAAAACTTATTGCCTATTGCCTATTGCCTATTGCCTCCTTGCTACAAGGTGTATCTCACCCAACCAAAAATTGCCATAGCGTTTCTCAAATCAATTTAAGTGTTTTAACTTACTTTTAAACAATTTTTATTTGCAAACCTGCAAAAAAATCAGTAACTATAGCGATTATAAGACTGGAAAGACTTGATATAATTTTGATGGTTATTTTATTTAATCAAAACTAATATATTGAAATAATTCAAAAATCTTATCTATTTAGCTTTCCATTCATAAATTAATAGTTCGAGAGAGTACCGATTCGTGAATCAATTTACTAGCAACTATCATCTACAGGGAAGCAAGCAAGAAGAGCAAAAATTGTACGATCATTTTTTAAAATGCATCCAAACTGACTCTCCCGAACAAACAATTGAAAGGTTCTATAATTTATTTATTAAAGCGACAGGATATAACGACAACAATATTCGCTTAGCTTTAGAAAATATAGTTAGTCATAAAAATGCCGAATTAGAGTTTAAATTCATCCTCAATCGCTGCTGTCATATTGTAATTAACTCTTGGCAAATACAATCTCACTTAAAGCCATTTATTCCTAAATTAGTTGCCTTATTTGAGAATACTTTGCCTGTTGGTGGCGTACAATCTCGTACTTCTAAGAAGATTAGAATTTTAGTTAAAGATTTCCACAATACCGAACAGTATACCAAACTTAAACGTTTAGGATTAGTTATCCGTCAAACTCTTGAGGGCGAATCTAAAGAGAAAAAATACGGCTTCGTTACTGGCGGTGGTATTCGCAGTATGGGAAGTGCTGGTAATACTGGCAATACTGCCAATGCTCAATTCTTAGGCGGTTTAATTAAACGCTATCCTTATTTACACCAACATTGTTTATTGAGCGAAGATAGCAGTTATGAATCTCAGCAAACTGTACTAAAAATCCAAAATAAACTTCAGCGTCAGTACGAAGTAAAACTATCTAATTATGTCACTTATCGAGTTAGGTTAGCTAAAGCAGTAAAAATGAGCAAGGTAGCGGGAGAAAATAGCCAACTGGTCATTCCCAAACTGGAAAAAGTAAAAAACCCAACTTTATTGGGCGATCGCGAGTTAGATCGCTCAATACATCAATTTATGGGCAAAGTAGAACGAGGTTGTAGCTATCGAGATTTATCGCAACAGTTTTTATCTCATAGCAAATATATTACCACCTCTTATCAGGGTTTTAAAGACGATCTGTATGAATATTTGAAAATAGACGCGGCATACGGTCAAAATCAATTCAATCAAAAACTCCATAAGCATCTAAAAAATGCCTTGGTAGACTGTAATTCTCAAAAATTAAATGAATTTTTGATGATGCGTACTTGTGCTGGACTATTCAAATTTTTAGTAGTAGATAGTCCTCAATTTCCCGATCATTATCTTTATGTAGATTTAATTGGTAACTTGGGAGAAACCAAAACTGTAGGCTTGCTTCTCAAAATAGTACTTTTGTGTAGTAAAGTTAAACCTTATTTAGAAAAAAGATTTTCCATTCTGTTCAATCATTATGAATCGGCTAGCAAAGAAGGTGTTCCTTGGCTAATAAAATCATTAGAAAACCTCCAAGTGGCTTTCAGTATTCACTTTGGCGCTGTCGATCTATCCCTATTTAAAATTATCTAGAGTTAAAATAGCAGACGAATAAGTTAGAGTACAGACAGAGACTCAGTGATCCCATCGAGCAAAGCCACTAATCTGCGATCGAATAGCCAAGAAGAAGAACTAATCTACAAACATGTTCTCAAGTGGCTAGAAACTCAGTCTTCAGTCGAGCTAATTGAAAGTTTTCGTCGTGTATTTATAGATGGGAGAGAATCTGTCACCAGTCCGCTTTTTCTGGCTCTAGAAAGCATCGTCAAGTCTAGAGATAAGGAACAACAACTCACAACAATTCTCGATCGCTGTAGCCGATTAATTATTTATTGTTGGTATCAAACCAAAGAAAAACAGGCAGCAATTACCAATTTTATGGAATTGTTCGCGCAAATACCACTAGTCAAACATAGAGGTTATCATACCTCCTATAAATTACAGCAGTTGGTTCGAGATTTTACTAAAACTGAAGAATATGGAAAATTGAAAATTTTAGCTGGTTTACTGGTTAAAGATGAAATAGATGCAAGAGACGATTCTTTGCCGATCGCTCATCTCATTCAACGCTATCCTTTTCTCTACGAACACTATTTACTTAACGAAAATAGTATTTACGAAGATTGGCAAATTATTCAAAAATTGCAAACAAGCAATCAACAAATGAGTGAGTTCAATCTCTCTCAGTATATTATTTATAAAGTCAGATTGATCCAAATGGCTCGTTCGGGTCAGTTTTCAGAAAGAACGATTAGGAGAATTAAAAATCCTACACTTTTGAGCGATCGAGAAATAAGTACAGCAATTAAAACTTTTAAAATTAGGAACGATGGTAACTTAAGTTATACAACTTTATCGCAACGATTCCTATCACACAGTCAAGAATTATCTTCTCAAGATTTGAAAGAAGAATTATATAACTATTTGATTGCTTCGATCGATCCTAAATATGGCAAACATCAATTTAATCATAAATTAAATCAAAAGCTGCAAAACTTACTACAAGAATCAAACTCAAAAAAAATAGATGAATTGGTCTTAACCCGTACTTGTAACCAATTATTAAACTTTTTAATTGTCGATAATACTCAATATCTTAACCACCATGTTTTAATCGATTTAGTCACTCATTTAGGAGCAACTAATACTGTTGTTTTGCTTTTAAAACTTGTTTTGATCTGCCCGAAAATCAAGCCAAAATTAGAAAAGAAATTTGCCGTTTTGTTTAATCATTACAAAACCCATAAAATTGAAGACGCACCTTGGTTAATCAAGCTTTTAGAAAATACTCAAATTGCCCTGAGCATTCATTTTGGCAAATTAGACTTATCGGTATTTAAGATTTTGTAGGTGTTTGTTCATAGTTCATAGTTCATGGTTCATTGCAAAACAGGGAGTAGGGACGGCGCTCATTATGGCGACACAGGTTCGCCATCCGCGCCTCAGCAGGCAGCAGGCAGCAGGTTTTTAATTGCGAATTGCGTAGACGTAGTCGTGCCGTAGGCTATTGCGAATTGCGAATTGTCCCCTGCTCCCCCGCTCAGAAGCTTCCTGCTTCCTGCTTCACTGACTCTGACGGGGAATTCTAGGCGCTCCTCCTTTGGTGGGTGCTAGAATACGATTGAGTTGGCGCAATTGTTCTGCTGTTCCCAAACAGATAAGCAGATCTCCTGACATAAGACGAGTATCTCCTGTAGGGCCAGCTATAAATGTCCCATCCATACGGCGCATACCGAGTACTAATGCACCAGATTGCGATCGCAGTCTTGCTTCAGAAAGAGTTTTATTGACATAGGGGCAACTTTGCTCATCAACTAGGAATTCTTCCAGATAATAGGAACGTTCCGAACCTGTAAAAATGCCTTCGACAAAATCCATCACCTGCGGTCTTAAGGCGGCAGCAGCTAATCTTCTACCTCCTGTAATATAGGGAGAAACAACCGCATCTGCTCCAGCTCTTTGTAATTTTTTCACTGCTTCTTCGGTACTGGCACGGGCGATCGCCCGAATTTTGGGATTTAAAGTTTTAGCAGATAACACCGTATAGAGATTTTCAGCATCAGAAGTCAATGCTGCTACTAAACAGACAGCTTTATCAATTTTGGCTTGCAAGAGAAAATCATCTAAAGTGGCATCTCCTTGGATTACCATGTATCCTAACTGTTGAATTTCTTCGACGCGATCGGGGTCAGAATCGATAATCACAAATTGGATCCTTTCATCTGCAAATTCTTGAGCAATTTGACGACCAGTTCTACCAAATCCACAAAGAATATAATGAGCATCTAAACTATCAATCAATTTTTTCTCCTGTCTGAGTCGAATTCCTTCTTGGAAGTAACCTTGAATAATTGCTTCTGTAAATCGATTAAGAATATAACCAATAGTAATTAAACCCATTAAAATGAGGGCTATGGTGAATAACCTCCCCCGCTCTCCCAAAGGATGAATTTCCCCATAGCCAACCGCAGCTAATGTGATTGTGGTAAAGTAGGCAGCGTCAAACCAGGGCCATTTTTCAACTAACCAATACCAAAGTGTACCAGTCAAAAACACGCTGGCTAGAGCTACGCCACCACCAATTAACTCTTTCTGTAAGCGACTGTATCTTTGTTCGAGCCTATAATTAAACATTAGAAGGTAAAAGCTAACATAGATAAAAAAACTAAACTGAGCTTAAATATTCTTTAAATCAGCATTCTTTTCCATTAAATTCATCCACTATATTTTTTTTATTAGTATTTTTATAGAAACTAATCTCAATCGGGAGCTAATTGTGAGCCAAAATACCCTTGTTGAAAATCCTTCAATCGAACCAGATCTAGTATCTTCTGTTGCTACTGCTTTTGATGAAGATAAATTTAATACCAACGTCATGAATACCTACGGACGTTTTCCAATCGCGATCGCCAGAGGAGAAGGCTGCCGTCTTTGGGATACACAAGGACGCGAATATCTCGATTTTGTGGCTGGTATTGCTACTTGTACTCTAGGTCATGCTCACCCCGCTCTAGTTGCAGCAGTTACAGAACAAATTAAAAAATTACATCACGTTTCTAATTTTTACTATATTCCCGAACAAGGACAACTTGCTCGGTGGATTGTCGAGCATTCTTGTGCTGATAAAGTATTCTTTTGTAATTCTGGCGCAGAAGCTAATGAAGCTGCGATTAAATTGGTTCGCAAGTACGCTCATACCGTCCTCGATTTCTTAGAGCAACCAGTTATTTTAACCGCTCAAGCTAGTTTTCACGGTCGTACTTTAGCAACAGTAACAGCAACAGGACAGCCTAAGTATCAAAAAGATTTTGAACCTTTAGTCGATGGCTTTGCTTATGTTCCCTACAATGATATTACTGCCCTAGAAAACAAGATCGCCGATATTGACGAGGGGAATCGTCGCGTAGCTGCAATTATGCTCGAACCCTTACAAGGTGAAGGAGGAGTTCGCCCTGGAGATTTAGATTATTTCCTCAGAGTGCGAAAAATTTGCGATGAAAATGACATTCTCCTGGTTTTTGATGAAGTACAGGTAGGTGTTGGGCGGACTGGAAAATTATGGGGCTATGAAAACTTGGGTGTCGAACCCGATATCTTTACCAGTGCTAAAGGTTTAGCTGGTGGTGTGCCAATTGGCGCGATGATGTGTAAAAAGTTCTGTGATGTATTTGAACCTGGCACTCATGCTAGCACCTTTGGTGGCAATCCTTTAGCCTGTAGCGCGGGAATTGCTGTTTTATCTACCTTAGAACAAGAAAATATTCTGCAAAACGTTCAGGCGCGTGGAGAACAACTCAGAGTAAGATTGAGAGCGATCGCCCAAAAACATCCCCATCTCTTCACAGAAGTACGTGGTTGGGGCTTAATTAATGGCATAGAAATTAGAGAAGATAGCCAACTAACTTCGATCGATCTTGTTAAAGCAGCAATGCAAGAAGGTTTGTTGCTTGCTCCCGCAGGGCCAAAAGTATTGCGTTTCGTCCCACCTCTGATTGTTTCTGAAGCTGAAGTCGATCGAGCAGCAGAAATTTTAGAGAAAGTAATTCCATAGACTGACGTTCTCTTTTGATGCCATAAACAAAGTCCGCAGATAAACGCGGATAAATGCAGATAGTTATTTGGCTATGGGGAGCTAACTGCTCCCTGTTTTGCAATTGGCAATTAGCTAATAATGAACTATGAACCATGAACTATGAACCATGAACCAACTTGAGAAATCCAATAACAGATTTAATCTTAAAATTTCAATCAATTAATCATAATTTTAAAAAACTACTATCTTTTTTTAAAGAGTAAATAAAAAACAGCTATTTTCAAGATTTTTCATCACAAATTATCAGTAATTTCTTTTAGATTAGAAACAACTTAGACGCAACTAATTAAGGATAATTACTGTGAAAAACAATCTTGTAAAATCTCTTGCTGCAATCTCTTTAGCTTCTGGTGCTTATCTTTCTCTTATTAATTCTGCCTCTGCCGCAGTATTGACTGGTCAATTTCATTTCGATGGTGATGATAGTTCTGGTACCAGAATCAGCTTATCTAAGACTAGTTTCACTTTCAATCCAAATCCAGGAAAAATTAATATTAAAGATAGTACTGAAACTTTTCTTTCGGAAGGATTTACTACCGCAACAATTAAAGGGCTTGTTGCAGTACTTGGTAATAGCGGACCAAATCCATTTGTCGATTTAGGTGGAGTCTCAGCAGGAGATTTAACTGATGGCAAAAATATTTTTACAATTAGCCAAGTAGGTGACTATCAATTTACTTTCGATAATCTAAGCAAGATTTGGAGTGGTTCAATCGGTTTTGTTGGAACTTTTACCGGGAACAATAATACCGAAATCTCTGATGGTGCTGGTAAAATTGATTTCTCAATGACAAATGCTCAGTATCAAGATTTTAAGAAAAATAAGACAGTTAAAGTTACCTTTGCTGGACTTCAAGTTGGTACTGCTGCTGCCGTTCCAGAAGCTTCCTCTACTCTAAGCTTGTTAGGTTTAGGTGTAGTTGGTGCTGTAGCTGTAGGTCGCAAAGCAAAAAAGCTTGAGATGTAGTTTCTAAAGGGTTTTAGATTCTCAAGCTCGTTAATTTTTACATTTTCCTAGTTCAAAATCTTATCTCACACATAGCTATCTTGGCAATTAACATTAATTTGTGTTGCCAAGATTTTTTTGATGAGGAATGGGATAATTACTGAGTAAATGACAGACAAAAGGAAAAGCAATAATGGCAAGGCTGGCTTTACTGAGCGTATCCGATAAGACTGGGATAGTCGAGTTAGCGCGTCAGTTAGTCGAAGAGTTTGGGTTTGACTTAATTAGTAGTGGTGGTACGGCTAAAACTCTACAAGCAGCAGGATTACCAGTAACTAAAGTCAGTGACTATACGGGTTCTCCAGAAATTTTAGGTGGAAGGGTTAAAACTCTACATCCTCGCATTCATGGTGGCATTTTAGCCAGAAAAAATTTACCTGAAGATATTGCAGATTTAGAAGCCAATCAAATTCGTCCTCTGGATTTAGTCGTAGTTAATTTGTATCCTTTTGAGAAGACGATCGCTAAACCAGATTGTACAGTTAGTGAGGCGATCGAGCAAATTGATATTGGTGGCCCTGCAATGCTGCGTGCATCGGCGAAAAATTTTGCTCACCTGACAGTTTTGTGCAATCCCGATCGCTATGGGGAATATTTAGAACAATTGCGTCAATCTGATGGGGAAGTAAGCTTAGAATTTCGTCAGCAAATGGCTGGAATTGCTTTTGCTCATACTTGCGCTTACGATCGCGCTATTTCTAATTATTTTGCCAGTCTCGAAGCAAAAACAGACACACTTCCAGAAACCTATAGTATCAGTGGCAGTCAATTACAAGCTTTACGTTACGGAGAAAATCCCCATCAAAGTGCAGCTTGGTATCAAACTGGCACTCAACCTAGAGGATGGGCAGCAGCCGAAAAACTACAAGGAAAAGAACTTAGTTACAATAATTTGATCGATCTGGAAGCTGCTAGAAGAATTATAGCTGAATTTCCCCAACAAGAAGCAGCAGCAGCAATTCTTAAACATACCAACCCCTGCGGTGTAGCTTTAGGTAGTAATTTGGCAGAAGCTTATGAAAAAGCTTTTAATGCCGATTCGGTTTCTGCTTTTGGTGGTATTGTTGCTCTCAATCAGGCGATCGATACTGATACCGCTAAAGCGTTAACCAAAACTTTCTTAGAATGCATTGTCGCGCCTGGATGCGAACCAGCAGCAAGAGAAATATTGGCAGCTAAGTCTAATTTAAGGTTACTAGTTTTACCAGATTTAGCAACAGGATCAAAAGAAAGCATTAAAGCTATTGCAGGTGGTTTTCTGGTGCAAGCAAGTGATGATTTAGTCGAAGTTGCAGATAACTGGCAAATAGTCACGCAAAAGCAACCAACTCCTGAAGAGTTAGCAGAAATGTTATTTGCTTGGAAGGTAGTTAAGCACGTTAAATCTAACGCGATCGTGGTTACTGGAAATAAGGTTACTTTGGGTATTGGTGCAGGACAAATGAATCGTGTCGGTTCGGTGCAGATTGCCTTGGAACAAGCCGCAAATAAAGCGCAAGGTGCTACTTTAGCTAGCGATGGCTTCTTTCCTTTTGACGACTCAGTACGCGCTGCTGCTACCGCAGGAATTAAAGCGATCGTTCAACCTGGAGGTTCGATTAAAGATAAAGATTCGATCGCGGCAGCCAACGAGTTAGGAATTGTGATGATGCTGACTGGTGTGCGTCATTTCTTGCATTGATCGAGGAAGAAAAGGTACAATGTAAAATGCCATAAATGTGGCAAAAAATCAGAACAAGCTATTGTTTCTCAATAACTAGTAAAGTGTAAATAATTGAGAAATTAGCTTAACTCTTTTGGGTGTTGTCTGGGGAGAAGGCAATTTATGAACCCCAGATATTTTGTCGTCTATTGGCGAAAAATAAAACCTAAAGCTTAATTGTGAGCTGATTAACTCGGCTTATCAACTGATTATAACCACTCAAAACTAAACCGAACATATAAGGAGGAAACTGAATGACCCAAGTGGTTGTCGGACAAAATGAGAATATTGAATCAGCTTTACGTAGATTTAAGCGTCAAGTATCTAAGGCAGGAATTTTCGCAGATATTAAGCGTCGCCGTCACTTTGAAACTCCAATTGAAAAGCGCAAGCGCAAAGCGATCGCTCGTCGCAAGAAGCGTTTCCGTTAAGGGGCTACGATACATTTAACTTCTGAGTTGCATACCTTTTGTAAATTGCCGAAACAAAGGTAAAGCTCAGAAGTTCCCAAAACATCAAAACAATACTGACAATTATATTGTTGTATTGGTATTTAACAATTACCCTATTCAATTTGTAGCTAGCGTAGATGTCAATTTTGATTGCCTATGGCGATCAGTACTAAAAATAATAGAACCCAACAATCCTACTTGGGGATTTAGTACTAGGCGAACTGGAATTTTTTGCAAGACATCACTCATGCGACCTTTTTGATTAAATGCACAGATAAAGCGACCATCTTTCATTAAAGGGAGGATTTTCGCAGCAATTCCACCAGCAATGTAAAGACCACCATAAGGAAGCAATTTTAAAGCAAAATTACCTGCTTCTGCGCCATAAGCTTCAGTAAAGATCTGCATAGTTCTTTCGCATAGAGGATCTTGTCGATCTAAAGCTGCTTGAGAGATAATTGCACCTGGATCGATATTAGAATCGCCTTTTTCCCATCTTCTAATTTTTGTGCCGATTGAATCAGACTCGGAAGCAATCGGTCTAACATCTCTTAAAAATTGATAGATTGAAACTATCCCTTGACCAGAAACTACTCTTTCCACGGAAACGCGATCGATCTTATATTTCTGTTTGAGATATTCTAAAAGCTGAAATTCAATCTCAGAGCGAGGTGCAAAGTCTGCGTGTCCACCTTCAGTGGCAAAAACTTGGTAATCGCCATGATTAGAGATCAAAAAACTTTCTCCCAACCCAGTTCCCGCACCTATAACAGCGATCGGTGTATTGGATTGAGGTATTCCTGTTTGTAAACTATCGATCGCAGAATTTTCTAAACCAATTACTCCATAGCTAACTGCGGCAAAATCGTTGATCAAGTTGACTTTAGGAATCTGCAAATCTTTTTCCAAGCGCTGACTTTCCAGAAACCAATTTAAATTAGTTAAATGACAAGTTTGATTAATTACTGGCCCTGCGATCGCAAAACAAGCTAGATCGGGTGAATATACCCCATCTCCAATACTAGCCAGAAAATGTTTAACCATTGGCACTAGATCTGGATATTCATTACTAGGGTATTGAGCTTCGTAAATAGCTGGTGAAGAATGCTGATGTTGCAATACTTCTACCAATCTGAGAATGGTCTTAGTTCCGCCAATATCACCTGCAATTAGTAACATAAGTCAACTATTAACTCCTAAATTAGAAGATAAATCTGGATCGGGCTTCTTTATATTTACTTTATATTTAAAAGCATTGAAAAAATATTTAGAAGGATCGATAAATAGATTCTATTCTTGACAAAATACGCTCGACATCTACCATCCAACTGATATTATGTTCGGACGTATGAGCTGCAATTTCTGCCACTGGTTCAAAAGCATCAGCCCAATAATTCACACCAAAGATTTGAGCTAGTCTAAAATAACAGGTATTAACGTAATGAGCGGAAAATAGCTCATAAACAGATGTACCAGGAGAGCAATAAACTATATTGGTCAAACCAGCACCATGAGGAGCAACTACAATTTTTGCTTGGCTAAAAACTTGGATTTGTTCGTCTAAACTCAATTGCTCTAGTAAGATAATAGAGAAACCTATCTCTGTAAGTTTTTTAATTAACAATTCTTCATTGAGAATTTTACGTCTAGGATTATCCAAACGAGATACATAAATCGATTGATTCGCAACAAAATCGACCTGCCCTAGCGCCGCTACCTTAATGTTTTGAAAAAATGAAGCAATACCCGTCCAAGGATTGAAGACATAGTTACCAGAAAGTAAAGATGGGTAGATCAGCGTGGCAATTTCTCTAACTTGAGTACCGATTGGCTGCGTCTGATAATGCTTCAAACCCGCTAATTCTAAACTTCTTTGTTGCCAAGGTTTAAGTGGCGGTAGCAAAATACATATATCTTGTGAAGCTGGCAATGCCTTTAATAGAATAGTTGCTGCTAAACATTGAATATTCCAATGATAATAATTTGAGCAAATTGAATTAGCCAAACAATAATAATACAAATTATTGTTAGTCTGACGATCGCTGTCAATATTGGTATCTATTGTTTGAATTTTACCTCTGCTCACCAAAGACTGAGCTAGCTGGTCTTGTCCTGAGAGATAAAGACTTTCTTGAATTGGCTTTCCATCCGATGTCATTATATTGTAATCAGGTGGTACTATAAGAGCATTTTGAATTTTAGCAAGATAGACATTCGGAATTGTAAAGCGATCGCTAAATGCTAATTTTTCGGGAATAGCATTATCTGTATCGATCTGACTATTCTCTAGATTAATTTTGCTAGTGCTTTGAAATTTTTGCCTGGGTTCAATTACCTCGATTTCAATACCACTTTGTTGTAATAGCTCTCTTTCATGTAATCGATTTGATATTTCTAAAGGAGGATGAACAAGGGCTTTTTGAGCTATTTGAAGATTAATAGGTTTAAAATTATAGAATCTAATTAATTGAGCATCATCAAGCTCGATCGAACTGATTTCAGACTGAGAATGTTTTAAATTAGCAATTACATATATATAGCGATAAGATAAAAAATCAATATTTTGAATGCATTTATTTTTTTGGATATTTTGCACTAATTCTAGATTTTTGTGCAGCCACAAATTATCGGGTGCATCAAGTTGACTTGGACGACTAGAGAGAAAATGTTTTAAATAAATAACTTGAGGATGAAATAAATGGCTAGTTTGACTAAAAAAATCATAATTAACAAAACCAGCAATATTTTTAAGATTTACTCCAGTTTGTTGAGCCTGTTCGTCAAGTTTATTGCCATCGGATATGACGATAAATTTTGTATTATCAAATTGTTTAATTGCTTCGTAAACGCGAGAAATATGATTAGCAAATAATAAATTATGATTAAAAACACAATTTGAATCGTCAATATTATTCATATATGAGTAGGTAAAACGCGGCGATTTTAGCAAATCAAACTAATCAATCTTGACTGACAAAACAATTCTTTACATTGATCGAGCGATCGTTGCATCTATAATGTCACTAAAAAATAGATCGGCATAAGTTTGGCACACAAACAACAAACAACAAACAACAAACAACAAATAACCAATAACCAATAGCCAATGAATGCTTTTCGTGTAGGTATTGCTGGTCCTGTGGGTTCGGGAAAAACAGCCTTACTCGATGCCTTGTGTAAAAGTCTCAGACAAAAATATCAAATTGCCGTAGTTACTAACGATATTTACACTCAAGAAGACGCTCAATTTTTAGTGCGATCTCAAGCATTACCAAGCGATCGCATTGTGGGAGTAGAAACAGGAGGATGTCCCCATACAGCTATTCGCGAAGATGCCTCTCTCAATCTTTGCGCGATCGAAGAATTAGAACTCCGTTTTAACAATTTAGATCTAGTTTTTCTGGAAAGCGGCGGCGATAATTTAGCAGCTACTTTTAGTCCTGAATTAGTCGATTTAACCATTTATGTAATTGATGTTGCTGCTGGCGACAAAATTCCCCGTAAAGGTGGACCCGGTATTACCAAATCCGATCTCTTAGTAATCAATAAAATAGATCTGGCTCCCCTAGTTGGTGCAGACTTGCAGGTCATGGAAAGAGATGCTAAAAAGATGCGTGACAATAAACCATTTGTCTTTACTAACTTAAAAACTAGAGAGGGATTAGATACGGTAATTGAATTTGTCTGTTTGCAAAAGGTTTAAAGATTGCTTTAAGCATTCTTAATATAATCTTAAATTCAAATCAAATGCACAAACAATAGGGCAGATAAGATTTGTCTGCAAAAAATAACAAGAAGATTTTTTGTATTTTCGGTTACAATAACCAGCTAACAGTCAAACTAATATCGGCTGTGAACTGTATTTGTTTTTACCAATTAACTACTCGTATTTGCTAGGAAGGTAATCAAAAAACCTATGTCAAAATTAGGAAGAAGAAGGTTTCTACTCTTTGGTTCGGCTACGCTAGGAACCAGTTTGCTCCTCAAAGCTTGTGGTAGCGCTCCCACCAGTCAGACACAAAGTCAAGGTGGTCAATCCAGCACCCCTTCAACGCCAGAATCTAGCGCTCCTGAAAGTGGTGGAGGAGACACAATTAAAGTTGGGATTCTCCACTCTCTGAGCGGAACAATGGCAATTAGTGAAACTACTGTCGTCGAAGCAGAAAAGCTAGCCATTAAAGAAATTAACGAAGCTGGTGGCGTACTAGGCAAGAAAATCGAACCAGTCATTGAAGATGGTGCTTCTGATTGGGACTTGTTTAAAGAAAAAGCTGAAAAACTAATCGATCGGGATAAAGTTGTCACCATTTTTGGTTGCTGGACATCTGCTAGTCGCAAGGCGGTTCTCGATGTCTTTGAAGCGAAGAACCATATGCTCTGGTATCCCGTACAATACGAGGGGCAAGAGTGTTCTAAGAACGTCTTCTATACTGGTGCAGCACCAAACCAACAAATTGAACCAGCAGTAGATTGGTTGCTACAAAATAAAGGCAAGAATTTCTTTTTAGTCGGTTCTGACTATGTCTTTCCTCGTACCGCCAACACAATCATTAAAGAACAATTAAAAGCTAAAGGCGGTAAAATTGTTGGAGAAGACTATTTGCCTTTAGGTAATACAGAAGTTACACCAATTATCACCAAGATTAAGCAAGCTTTACCTCAAGGTGGAGTAATCTTTAATACCCTTAACGGTGATAGTAACGTCGCTTTCTTCAAGCAAATGAAGGGTGCTGGACTAACCCCAGAAAAATATCCTGTCATGTCTGTTAGTATCGCTGAAGAAGAAGTGAGACAAATTGGCGCAGACTTTTTGGTCGGTCATTATGCTTCTTGGAACTACTTCCAATCTGTAGATACTCCTGAAAATAAAAAGTTTGTTGAAGCCTTTAAGAAAGAGTACGGTGCAGACAGAGTAACTAACGACCCCATGGAAGCTGCTTACATCATGGTCTATCTCTGGAAGCAAGCAGTTGAAAAAGCTGGAACTACCGATTTAGAGCCAGTTCGTACTGCTGCGATCGGTCAAAAATTCAAAGCACCAGAGGGTGAAGTAACTATGGATGTCAATCACCATATTTACAAGACTGTGCGCCTTGGTGAGGTTCAGCCAGATGGACAGTTTAAGATTGTCTATGCTACCGATGCACCAGTCAAACCAGTACCTTGGAATCAATACGTTCCCGATACCAAAGGTTATGCTTGTGATTGGAGCGATCCTAATAAGGGCGGTAAATACAAGATTTAAATTCTCATCAAATCAAGGATAGAATTTCAGGTTTCCTCAAATTTCTATGCATGTCTCCTCACACTTTTTCCTACCAATTTGCTCAATAGTTATCAAAAATTAATTTCTTGAACCTCCATTGAGGATTAGCTATTAGTCATCAATTGTGAAGCCTTTATTACAAATTGGAATAGTTGGTAGTTTTTAATTCAAACTCGATCGAATTAAAGTGATTCGATTATTATTACAAAATTCAGAAAGCTAAAGTGCTGCAATTAATAGACGGAATCTTTAATGGCATTAGCATCGGTTCGGTGTTGCTAATTGCTGCTTTGGGACTAGCGATCGTCTTTGGATTGATGGGAGTAATCAATCTTGCCCATGGCGAACTAATGATGATTGGAGCTTACACTACTTTTGTAGTGCAGAATGTAGCTAAATCCTTTTTAGGCGGCGCTTTGTTTCCTATTTATTTTTTGATCGCTATCCCGATCGCCTTTTTAGTTGCAGCATTAATTGGACTGTTGCTAGAAAAAGGTTTAATTCGCTATCTTTACGGAAGACCTCTAGAAACGCTTCTGGCAACTTGGGGGGTTAGTTTGATTCTGCAACAGTTCGTTCGTAGCGCTAATTGGGCAATGCTCATCGGTATTGGTCTTTTTTGCCTGTTATTTTTCCTTCCGCGAGTTTTCCTGCGTCGTCTTCCCCATTGGCAAAAGTTCGGTAAATTAGCAACGCTCGTATTATTCTTACTATCTTTAGGAATTGCCCTGACTGTTAACACCAATTTAAGTAAAGATAAAACTAACCCGATCGCCAAACTTTGGTTTAGCGCTAGAAATGTGGATGTTTCACCGCCGAGTTGGATGACGGGAGGTATACCCCTTGGTGATTTGCAGCTACCCACTTCACGACTGTTTATTATTGTTTTGACTGCTATTTGCTTAGTTGGTACTTATTTATTTTTACAGCGTTCCGATTGGGGTTTACGAATTCGCGCTGTCACCCAAAATCGCAGCATGAGCGCCTGTTTGGGTATTCCTACCGAAACAGTAGATGCAATTACCTTCGCGATCGGTTCTGGTTTAGCTGGTGTTGCTGGTTGTGCGATTAGTTTACTTGGTTCGGTGGGCCCTAATACAGGGCAAAATTATATTGTCGATACTTTTATGGTGGTTGTCGTCGGTGGGGTGGGTAATTTCCTAGGAACGATTATTGCAGCAGGGGCGATCGGGACAATTAGCTATTTAATTGGTTCTGGTACTTTTGCTTTAATGTCTAGTTCCGTACCATCTTTACAACCTGTGACAGAATTTTTTAATTTCTTTGCCACCTCAAGTATGGCAAAAGTAATGGTTTTTGCTTTAATTATCGCCTTTTTACAAATCAAACCTTCAGGGATCTTCCCTCAGAAGGGACGTACTGCTGAATTATAAGTTTGTTCATTGTTGAGGCGGGAAAATCGGAGGAAACCTCCGATTTGTTTACCCGCCGTCATTGTTAATTGTTCATGGCTCATACCTAATAAATAAAATGCTATGACTCAAGATTTATCCAAATTTAGAAAAAAGAATAAACAACAACAATTAATCATTGAAATTGCTATAGTTGCTGCGATCGCGCTCATTTTAGCTGTGGTGATGCCAGCTATACTGCCTGTGTTTCGTCTAAAATTGTTGGGGCGACTCTTGGCATTGGCGATCATTGCTTTGGGAATCGATCTAATCTGGGGTTATACAGGTTTGCTAAGTTTGGGACATGGTATTTTCTTTGCTCTTGGTGGTTATGGCTTAGCTATGCACACTCAATTGCAACCAAAAGGCGAATTACCAGATTTTTTCAGTTTATATGGAGTAAGTCAGTTACCTTGGTTTTGGCAGCCTTTTAACTCTTTTCCCCTTACCCTACTAGCGATCGTTGTAGTACCAATGTTAGTAGCTGCCATACTCGGTTATTTAGTATTTCGCAATCGCATCAAAGGCGTATACTTCTCCATTTTGAGTCAAGCAGCACTGTTAGTTTTCTTCAACTTTTTTAATGGACAACAGAAGTTAATTAATGGAACTAATGGTTTAAAAATAGGTAGTGATGAAATTTTTGGCACAAAGGTTGGTTCTCAACCAATGCAATTAATTTTTTATATTCTGACTATTGTTTTTTTAGTCCTGGCTTATTTTTTATGCCGATATCTAACTAGCGGTCGTTTTGGTCAGTTATTAATTGCGATTCGAGACGATGAAAATCGAGTCCGCTTTACTGGTTACGATCCTACAGGTTATAAGGTGCTGGTGTTTGCGATTTCTGGTGCGTTAGCAGGAATTGCAGGTGCGCTTTATACTGGTCAAAACGCTATTATTACTCCCAGTACTTCAATGGGAGTAGCCTTTTCGATCGAAATGGTAATTTGGGTAGCTGTAGGCGGTAGGGCTACATTAGTCGGGGCGATTATTGGTACATTATTAGTCAGATTTGCTCAGACTTTTTTCAGCGAAAAATTTCCTGAATTTTGGATCTTTCTTCAAGGTGCATTATTCTTAATTGTCGTCACTATCTTGCCAGATGGGATTATTGGTTGGTTGCGTTATCGTGCTGTGGATGACTTGCGATCGCTGGTTGGGATGCCCAAACAAATTGTCACTTATCCTAGATTAGAAGAAGACCCAGAGATTCAGCAAGAACGAGAAGAGATGGGTTGAGGAAAAATGTCATGAATACTGTTGTCCTAAATCTAGAGCCAATTGCTCATTTAACCGATGAGCAATTTTATCAATTGTGCCTTGCCAACCGCGATCTAAGCTTGGAAATGAGTGCAGCAGGAGAATTAATTATTGTGCCACCAGTAGGAGGAGAAAGCGGTAATCAAGAAGCTGGATTGATCGCCGATGTGGAAATTTGGAATCGTCAAGCTAAATTAGGGAAAGTTTTTAGTTCTTCAACTATTTTTATCCTTCCCAACGGTGCCAAACGTTCTCCTGATGCTGCTTGGGTGCAATTAGAAAGGTGGGAAGCCCTAACGCCAGAACAGCGAAAAAAATTTCCACCGATTGTACCCGACTTTGCGATCGAACTGCGTTCGGAGACAGATTGACTGGCATCACTTCAAGAGAAAATGAAGGAATACATCGACAATGGTTTGCGTTTGGGTTGGTTGATTAATCCTCAAGATGCAAGAGTAGAAATTTATCGATCCCGAAGATCTCCAGAAGTTATAGAAATGCCAGCCATTGTTTCTGGAGAAGATGTATTGCCTGGATTTGAATTGCAAATATGAAGATTCCGTTGTCGATCGCATCGAAACAAGACTTGAAAACTTACCAAAAAAGATAAAATTGCTGTCAGCTCAGTCGATCGCTTCTTATTTGATATCAGGTTCGCTTAAATACTTGAATTAAATTCTCCTTTGTCTGCCTTGTCTGCCTTGTCTACCTTGTCTCACCCTACCAGGGATTTATAACTCTTGACCCGAACCTGATATGACTGGTTCTGAAGATTCGATCTGTTCTTTTTCTTTAAAAACAAGGCGGAGAAAAGGCGGTGCTAGAAAAGTCGTGAGAATCACCATCACAATAATCGCCACTTGTAAAGGTTTATCGATAACACCACTAGCAGTACCAATAGCTGCAAATACCAATCCGACTTCACCTCTTGGAATCATGCCAATGCCGATCGCCAGACGATTGATTCCAGGTTGACCGAATACTGCCCATCCCGTCACAACTTTGCCGATAATTGCGATGACAATCAAAAAGGTAGCGATAATTAATCCTTCTCGATTTTCAGGCACGAAAGGATTTAAGACTCCAACATCAGCTTTAGCACCGACTGTTACAAAGAAAATCGGTACAAAAAGATCGGCGATCGGCTTAACTTGTTCGTCTAATTCTTGTCGTTTGTCAGTTTCATCTAAAACTAAACCTGCGGCAAACGCTCCCAAAATAGCTTCTAAATGAATAGCATTGCCAATAAAAGCCATGAAAAAGGCGAAAACAAACGCAGGAATGATAATATTGCCTCTAGTTTGCAGAATATCGACAACCGAGACAAAAGTTTTATTAAAGAATTTACCAAGTAAAATTGAACCGATCAGAAAAACAGTAGCACTAACAATCAAATAGATAACATTGAAAGTATCTACTTCCCCAGTTTTAGCAAGACTTGCTACCACTGCCAAAACAATAATACCCAGGATATCGTCAATAACAGCAGCACCAACAATAATTTGACCTTCTTTGGATTTAAGCTGTCCAATTTCTGAGAGGACTTTGGAGGTAATGCCAATACTTGTAGCTGTCAGTGCAGCGCCTGCAAAAATGGCGGGAATTGCTGGAACTCCAAAGAAATAAATTAGCCCCGCAGTACCCGCAGCAAAAGGAACTGCTACTCCAACACAAGCTACAATAGTCGCTTGATAGCCAACTTTTTGTAGTTCTTTAATGTCAGATTCCAGCCCAATTTCAAATAACAGGATAATGACACCCAACTCAGCAAGAACTGAAACTACTTCACTTTGAGATTGAAAGATTGACGTTACTGCTTCGGGACTAATTTTATCGATTAATTGCAGGATGCTCATAATTGCCGAATCGGCAGCAGTTGCACCAGTGTCAGGGAAGACAAGCAAATGCAGGGCAGAAATACCTACAATTACACCCCCAATTAACTCTCCTAAAACGGGAGGAAAGTCTAGCATCCTCGATAATTCTCCGCCAAGTTTACTGGCAATATAAATGATGACTAAACTCAGTAAAACTCCAGCAAGAACAAGCGGGGCATGTTCTGAATCGATAGCAGTTGCCAGTAGGGGAAACTGAAAGGAGAAAGGTAAAGAAGATATCCAGGTAGTTGAACTCACTATCTTTTCTGCAAAAATCATTTTTTGAATAATACAAGATCTATTTTCTAAAATAAGGCGGTCGAGACTTTCTCAAGAGGCAGAGATATCGAATCTGACTGACTTCCCTAACCTTCTGCCTCCTGCCTCCACTAGCTTTGGAATGCAGGATCGCTACCCTCGGCTAAATTGCCCTCAAAACCAGCACTATTAGCATAAGCTGGTCGATCGCCAACTATGGCAACCGCCCGTCTGAGTGCTTCTTTGCGATCGTCCACAAAATTTTCTTCTGGTACGATATCTGCAATGCCTAATTTTTCTAGACGTTGTTTTACCTTCCCAGTTGCACCGACAACGAACAACTTAAGACCTTTCTCGTTAGCATCCACCATCGCATTTTCGATCGCTAGGGAAGAGGTTACACCCAATAGAGGTACGTTACTCAAATCCAAAATCAACACGTCAGCATCTTTCATTGCAGAGTGTTCGCGAGAGATCGCTTTGGATAAACCAAAGATCATGGGACCGCTAAGATAGAATAAAAGTACTCTACCATTGGCGCGATCGAGCAATTGTTTTTCTTCTCGGTCTAAGGGAATGTCATCATCGGTATCGCTAATTACTTTGACTTCCTTAGCTTGTATATTGCTCAGTCTTTCGATAGTTAAAATGTTGGCAATGAAAACACCAACGCCAACGGCAACAATTAGATCGACAAATACGGTTAGTAACATTACCCCGTACATAATGATTGTTCCCTTCGGAGACACTTTATGGGCGCGTTTGAGAAAACTCCAGTCGAGAATGTCAATCCCCACTTTAAGAGCAATACCAGCTAACACCGCCATGGGAATGGTTTGAGTTAACCCCGCAGCCCACAAAACAACAACGAGTAAAATTAAGGCGCGAGTTATACCAGATACGGCGGTAGAAGCGCCAGTTTGGATATTCACTACAGTTCCCATGGTTGCACCTGCACCAGGTAGTCCACCACAAAGACCAGAAACTAAGTTACCAATCCCTTGACCGATCAATTCTTTATCGGATTTGTGTTCGGTACGGGTCAAACTATCCGCAATTACTGCTGTCAGCAATGTATCAATGCATCCCAACATACCCAGCATGACTCCATCAACTAGCATGATCGTCATCTGAGGTAAAGTGAAGGTGGGCATTTGCAAGGTCGGCAAACCCATGGGAATTTCGCCAATTCTCTTAATATCGGCATTGCCGAATATGGTTAGAGAAACTATAGTTCCCACAATTAATGCTACAAGTTGGGGAGGAGCAAAACGTTTTAGCTTTGATGGCATCAAAAAGATAATTGCCAGGGTTAGCACTCCCAAGATTGTTTCAATGGGATTGATATTGGCTAAAAGTTCGGGTAAGTTTTGCACCATGCCGATTATGCCGCCTTTAGGTGCTTTTTGTCCTAGAAAAGGAGGAATTTGCATCAAAATCAAAATTACACCAATTCCAGACATAAAGCCCGAAATCACGCTGTAGGGCATCAGGGTAATGTATTTCCCTAACTTAAATATCCCGAAGATAATCTGAAAGATACCAGCTAGCATGACGACGGTAAACGCCATTGCCATACCGTTTTCTGGGTTGCTTGCAGTTAAGGAGGCGATAATCCCAGTAATTACTACTGTCATCGGGCCAGTTGGTTCGGAGATTAGGGCTGGCGTACCGCCAAACAGCGCCGCGAAAAAGCCGACACAGACAGCGCCGTAAAGTCCAGCGATGGGGCCTGCGCCAGAAGCAACACCGAAAGCAAGGGCTAACGGTAAGGAGATGATCGCGGTAGTCACACCACCAAACAAATCGCCCCTTAAATTTCTAAAATGAATCTTATTGGTAATTGCCATCAGAATTTCTCGAATTAGTTGATAAGTATTTGCCTCAAATTAATAAAACCCTTAAAAAAAGATTAATGCCAAAAAGCTAAAGAAAATATAAAGTTTAATGTGGATGAAATTTAGGACATAAAATCTCCTGGTAGCGAAGGCGATCGCTACTGCAACACAACAGCTATTGGGAAAGGTTTTGTAACCTCTCTCGATTGGGTAAACCTCGAAAGAACCAATTAATTGACTGGCAAAATTTGCTTCTTACCTAATGCTCAAAAGCTTAACAAAATAAGCAAGTTGAGCATTAGATAGACAATTGAGATGGTGAAAATCTTTAAAAAAATCTGATATTAATCCTCATCGTGAGCAAAACGATGGTAAAGAAAATCTAAGGCTTGATTTCGCAGCTTATAATATTCTGGATCTTCCATAATTTGAGCGCGATCGCGAGGACGTTCAAAGGGAATAGTCATAATCTCGCCGATAGTAGCAGCCGGACCATTGGTCATCATCACGATGCGATCGGCTAAAAATAAAGCCTCATCGATATCGTGAGTAATCATCAACACCGTACTGCGGTAATCGTTCCAAATTTTTAGTAATTCCTCTTGTAACTCTTCTTTAGTAATTGCATCCAACGCCCCGAAGGGTTCATCTAAAATTAGGACGCGAGGACGAATAGATAAAGCACGGGCGATCGACACCCTCTGTTTCATCCCTCCAGAAATTTGCGGGGGTTTTTTCTCTGCTGCTTCCGTCAAACCCACCATTGCCAAATGCTCTTTGACAATTTCTCGCTTCTCCATTTCTGGTTTATTGGGATGGACGGCATCGACTGCTAGATAGACATTATTAAAAACAGTTTCCCAAGGTAGCAGGGCGTAATTTTGAAAAACCACCATGCGATCAGGCCCCGGTTCGCCAATTGTTTCGCCCTCCAGTAATACCTGTCCTTCAGTAGGCGTATTGAAACCAGATGCCATATTGAGTAGAGTCGATTTGCCGCAACCAGAATGCCCGATTACACAGATAAATTCACCCTGCTTTACTTTCAAGCTGACATCCTGCAAAACAGTGAAAGGCCCTTTAGGAGTTGGGTAAACTTTAGAAACTCGATCGAAATGTAAAAACGACTGTTGAATAGCGGTGTTGTTACCGTATTGAGTGTAAATTTGGCTTTGCATAAATTGGTTGTTGGTTGTTAGTTATTGATTGTTTGAGTGTAGGGAAGAAACTTATTACCTATTACCTATTACTTATTACTTATTACTTCTTCCCCAGTTACCTACCCTCCGTTCCCTCTCTTAAGCTGCTACGGTAGAAGGAGCATCTAAGACAACTTCGGCGATCGTGATGTCGCGTTTGATTTTAAGATCGTTGAGATAGGCGATCGGATCGTCGGCGTTAAATTCACTACCATCAAAAAGCTTAATCGAACCGCGATTGAACTTAGTGTTGAGTACGCCTATTTCTCTGGCTGCGGTACTGAAAGTGTTCACGCGACAAACTCTCTCCAGAATTTCCAACCAGTTACGGGGAAAAGGAGTGTGTCCCCATCTTGCCATCTGCACCATGTGCCACAGGTGTTCTGTGCGACTGGGGCGGTTAACTCCTTCGCCGTGGAAGAGGTGATGGGCATACTCACGCATGGGCATATCTAAGTCGCAGCTAATGACACTAGGATCGCCCAGGTGAATGTAGTTCATCGACGTACCAATATAAGGACGTTGCGATAAAATCCAACGAATCTCATCGATGTTGTTTTTATCCGAGCAATATTTACAAGCTTCTAGCAAGGCTTTGACTAGGGCGATATGAGTATTGGGATAAGCATTTGCCCAATCTTCTCTTACGCCTAAAACCTTACCTGGATGTCCGTTCCAAACTTCCACATCAGTAGCAACGGTAAAACCAGCGCCTTCAACCGCCGCACGGAAATTCCAAGGTTCGCCAACACAATAACCATCAATACTATCGTTGCGTAAATCCGCTACCATTTGGGCAGGGGGAATATTTTGGAGATGAACGTCTACATCAGGGTCAATACCGCCAGCAGCCAACCAATAACGCAATAATAGGTTGTGCATAGAAGCAGGATGGACTACGCCAAAGGTATGACGCTGATCTCTGGTTTTGAGGAGATATTCTCTTAATTCTGGTAAAGTTCTTACACCAAGGTCGTAAAAGCGTTTATCCAAGGTAATGGCATTGCCATTACGAGTCATGGTTAAAGAAGTTACTACAGGTAGAATTCGATCGTTATTACCACCTAAAGATAACCACAGAGGCATTCCTGAAGGCATTTGTGCCGCATCAACGTAACCGCCTACCATTCCGTCAACAATACCGCGCCAACTGGTTTCTCGGACTAGGTTTACTTCATCCAAACCATGTTTTTTGAAGAATCCTTTTTCTTTAGCGATCGCGATCGGGGCGCAAGCAACTAGAGGTAAGAAACCAATATCGAGATTGACTTTCTCTAAACCATGACGGGCGATCGCGCCAGTTTTTCTAGCACGCAATTTCTTGATTCGCTTCTGCTGGTTGAGGAAGTAAATCATTTCGCTGCGGAGGCTATAGTAACTAGGATGTTCTACAACTTCCATGCGCTTGCGGGGACGGGGTATATCTACATCTAATATTTGACCAATTTGAGAACCTGGGCCATTGGTTAACATGACAATGCGATCGGACAGTAAAACTGCTTCATCAACATCGTGAGTAACCATAATCGAAGTAACTTGGTTTTCCTCACAAATACGCATTAACTGTTCTTGTAAGTTACCTCTAGTTAAGGCATCCAAAGCACCAAAGGGTTCATCAAGCAATAATAATTTAGGGCGAGTAGCTAAGGCGCGGGCGATCGCAACTCTCTGTTTTTGACCACCAGATAACATGGTTGGCGATTTCTCAGCATGTTGGCGCAATCCAACCATATCGATATGTGATTCAACGATCGCTTTACGATCTGCCTTGGGTATATCTGGCATCACCGAATCTACTGCTAGAGCAATATTTTCTCTCACAGAACGCCAAGGAAGCAGCGAGTAGTTTTGAAAAACCACCATGCGATCGGGCGCTGGTTCGGTAATTATCTCGCCTTCTAAACTAACAATTCCGTCGCTGGGTAAAGATAAACCAGCAATCATATTTAGTAAGGTCGATTTTCCACAACCAGAGTGACCGATAAAAGAAATAAACTCACCTTTTTTAATCTGTAGGTCGATTCCCTTAAGGGCGACATATTCGCCCCCACCGCCTAGAGAAAAAACCTTATCAACCTGATCGACAGCAACAAAAACAGACATGATTTTTTAATGGTTAGTAGTTAATATTTGGTTATTGGGTTGTTCATGGTTCATTGAGAAAAAGGCAATAGGGAATAGGCATTCTTGCAATAGTTTTTATTTCTTCCTCCGCTCCCCATCTCCCCTGCCTCCCCCGCTTCCCCTGCTTCCTAATCCCTAATCCCTAGCCCCTAACCCCTACTTATTCTCTTGAGGAGCAATTAGAGTTTGAATGTAACCAACGGCGCGATCGAGAATCAAACCAACTGCACCGATATAAACTACTGCTAAAAGAATTTCACTGATGTAGTTTTGTTGGTAAGCAT
>CAZJTL010000038.1:0-29726 GCA_964548905.1 uncultured bacterium
TCTTCACTATGGAACTGTCCCTCTTTAAATCATCCCGCAGGGATGCAACGCCTGTATTTGTTACTTGGAACAATAATTCTTACCTGATTGTTAATGATGCTAGCGCAGGATTCCAAGCAAATAGCGATCTGATTCTGAATGTCACTGGTTTTTCTGGTAATTTCCAAACAGCTACTGTAGATACTTTGTTTATTTAAGCTAAGGGTTTAAATCGATTCTGGTAGGGACATTCCATGAAACGTCCCTACATTGCGATCGGTTTACCAAGCTTCATTGGGACAATTGTATTGGGCAAAGTCTCAATCTTCGTCCAATACCTATCCAGAGCTTAAAGTTAGGGTTCCTAGAGCCCATAAACTCCACTAAACTCTAGAAAGAGCTGCGTTTTTGTAGTAATGGTCTAAAATTCGGCTGTAACTAACTCCTTGCTTAGCTAGGAAGTAAGCTCCCCATTGACTCAAACCCAATCCATGACCGAATCCACGACCAGTAATTTGAAATTCTCCGTCTACATCGGCAACTCTAAATAGAGTACTGCGTAAGTCAAGAGCATCGCGCAAATCATCACCACTAACGGTTTTAGCACCGCGATCGCCTAATACTTTCATGGTGACAACGCGCCCAAAAGGTGTAGTTCGCTCAGGAATCATTGCTCTGATTTTGCCTACTCCACTAACAATATTTTCCATTTCAGTTTCCGAAAAAGTTTTTGTCCACTGAAACACTGGCGATTGATGGTCATAGTCAGCAACAGCTCTTAAATATGGTAGAGGAGAAGTCCAGATATCCTCAACATTTTCTGTATGACCACCAGAAGAAGAATGGAAGACAGCTAGAATGACCTTTTTCTTATAGGTCATCACTTGTCCCCTCGTTTCGTTGACTGCTTTATGAGTGGTGATATATTCAGTATCTAGACCTTTATATACCTGGGTAGCTTGGGTGGTATCGAGGTCAAACAGTTTATTACCAGAAGTATTACGCTTGTAGAGAGCGTAGGAGCGGGCAGAGACAGCTTGAGCTTTAAGGGCTTCGAGCGGCCAACTAGCCACTGCTTCAGCCCCGACAACACTGTAGAGATAGTCTTCTAAATTGACGTGATTAACGGCTAGAATACTGCCATTTTGGGGAATCAGACGCACACGTCCACGATACCAGCGATCGCCAATCCAGACGTAGCCGTCTTTAGCTGGCTCGATCGTTACCTCTCCAGCTTTAAGATTGTTGAGAGAAACGTTACCACCGCTAGCTTTGGCAGCAATAGCGCTCATACCAACCAATTCTCCAATTGGTTTACCAGAACTATCTTTGACTAGGGCTGTGGTAGAACTACCTACTTTTACTTGGGATATATCTTTTTTGATGGCTACTCGCATTTCCATTGCTTGTGCTGGTAGCACGAATAGCAGCCATAACAAACAAGTAAACCACCAATAACCTCCTTTTACTTGCTGCAAACGATTTAACATTTGCTTAATCAATCCTGAAAAATTCCCAGATCCCATTGGGTAAGCTCCTAAACAAACGATCGAAAATTATTAAAAGAAATCAATTTAATTTTTCTGATGGTTAACAACTGAACTAGTGTTGATGATCGAGATCCATTTAACCAACTAAATTAACCTACTCTTGTAAAAATTTGACTGTTGACATCTGTAAAATTGTCAACTAGCCTCACTTTTTCAAGTTGCGACAAACTCGATCTCATCAGATCTATTTAAAACAAAACCTCAAACTTAAAAGTGATCTTGGCTACTCTTAACAAACACTTCATTTTATTGCAAATAATTACAAAATTTTTGCGACAATTTCAGGTAGTAACAAGGCGATCGCGAAAGAATCATGTGGAAATCTTGGCTTAGAAACTTTTTGATTTTGCTGTCTCTGCTGATTTTGGCAGCAATCTGGACTTTATTAGATGCTCGTCCAGCCTGGGCGCAGAATAGCGCTGTTAACCATACCTATGGCGTTTTGAGAGAGAGTGATTTTTCCCATCAAAACTTGATTGGTGCTGTATTTGCCGCCGCAGATTTACAAGGCGCAAACTTTACAGAATCCGATTTGAGCCAATCGATTTTGACTAAAGCAGTAATGTCAAAGGTTAATTTAGCAGGAGCTAATTTAACCAGCGCCTTCATGGATCGAGTGATTTTAGATCGTGCCAATCTCAGCAATGCAATCTTAACCGATGCAGTCGCAACTAGCACTAGTTTCAACGAAGCCAATATTACTGGTGCTGATTTTTCTAATGCACTGCTCGATCGCTATCAAATTGCCTTAATGTGCAAACGCGCATCAGGAGTTAATCCCGTCACTGGAATCTCGACTAGGGATAGTTTGGGGTGTAGAGATTAGGGATTAGGGATTAGGGATTACTAAAAAGGCAGAAGGCAGAAGGCAGAAGTCAGAAGTTTTTACTTGCTACTTGCTACTTTTTCCCTATACCCTACACCCTACACCCTAACCCCTAATTCCTTGAATCGCTTCCCAGTTCAATACATCTTGAAGCAGGGATTGATAGCCTTGAGAGTTGGGGTGTAACCCATCGGCGGAAAGTTGCGATCGCGCCCAAGTTTCTCCTCTTGCCATCCAGAGATCGAAAATATCTAAATAGGGAATTCCCAGTTGTTCGCAGGTTGATTTGGTGGCTTCTTTGTAGCGATATTGATCTTGATGGTTATAGTAAAAACAGTCGAGAAAGGGCATTTTTGTTCGATCGACTGGTGCCATACCAACGAATAAAACTGGACACAATTGGCGCGATCGCTCTAGCAATTCTCTAATTTGAACTTGAAATTGAAGAAAAGGAGTATATTCTTTCCCCTCACTATTCCCCAAACGAGCAGAGTCATTTACTCCTACCGAGAGAATAATCAAATCTGGTACTCGATTGCGTAATTCTCCGCGATAGCGAAATTCTTGTTCGAGGCGTTGAGATACTTGGATCGCGCGATCGCCTCTAATCCCTAAATTATATAAAACGTGACCAGCATTTTCTGACGACATCCATTGACGGCGCAGTCTTTCTACCCAACCTCCACCTTCAGGATCGCCAAATCCGTAAACTAGGCTATCTCCAAGGGCAATAATTTTGAGTGGATAGTTGGTGTAACATTCCCTTAAAAAAAGATTTTTTTGCGTTTTAGTCGAAGCTGAAGGAGAAACTGTTTGCATGTAGTGGTTATTTTAAACAGATTTTATTGTTAAAAATTTACATTTAGACATCAAAGTAAATAATACTACAAGCCAACGATCGCGATCATATGGATTGTGACTTTATTGCCTGAAAAAACTAAAATTTCTCCTACTAATAAAGCAAACAAACAATGCGATCGTCAAAAAAATATTCAATTTATTCCCCTTCAGTTTAGAAAAAATCGTACATTTTTTCTCTAAATTGCTGTGCTTTGCGGGGATTGGGGATTTCTGAGGCTAGCAGTTCGACTAATTGCTGGGGAGTCAGGTTAGGATTTTCGCCTAAGACATCTTCTATGAGAAAATTAGCAAAAGGGCCGATCGACAAAGCTAGTTCTTGACGACAACGCTTGACAAAAGATGGATCTAATTTATTAAGAGCAGATGCTTGAGATGTTGAACTTCCAGTAAAGTTATCCTTGGGTAGATGAGAGGTAATTGGTTGATTGAACGATGGTAATTGTTCGTATGCTCTACTAAAGTCGATCGCCTGTGTTGGTTCTGGGAAATGGTTTTTAGCTTTCAGTTGTTCTAGTGCTTGTAATGCCTCGGATGCTGTCTGGTAGCGCTGACGGTAATCTCTGCGTACCATAGTGTTAATGAATTTTTCTAAATCGCTACTGATAGTAGTTCGCTTTTGCAGAATTTTAGAGAGGGAGCGATTGTCAGCTTCTAGTTCGGCGTAGGTATATTCTCCAGAATGAACGTTGGGTAAAAAATCGTAAACAGCCAGCCCTGTTAAAGCTTGCAAACAAATCATACCTAAAGCATAAATATCGCTACAATATTTAGGCTTGAATGCTTGTTGTTCGGGAGCCATATAACCAGGGGAACCGATCGCCACAGTCAGACTGGTGTTTTGCACGGATACTTCTTTGACTGCACCAAAATCAATTAAGACTATTTTGCTGTCCTTGTTTCTTCTGATTAAATTAGCGGGTTTGATATCGCGATGAATTACATTTTGTTGATGAACAAAAGCTAGCACTTGCAGAGTATCTTCTAAAAATATCTTAACAGCTTCTTCACTCCAAGGTTTACCAGCAATTAACTCCTTATCGATGGTATGACCTTCAATTAGTTCTTGGACGAGAAGAAATTTTTGATCCTGTTGAAAGTGAGCCAGAAGACGAGGAATGCGATCGTGACTGCCAAGTTTGTATAACATTTCTGCTTCGCGATCGAAAAGGCGTTTAGCAGTTTCTAAATTACTAGCAGAAATTTCAGTTTTTAGTTGTTTAACTACGCATAGTGGTTTACCTGGTAAATGAATATCTCTAGCCAAAAATGTTTGACCAAAACCTCCACTGCCAAGATTTCTGACTAGTTGATAACGTCCTAGTAATAACGACTCCTCCATATTGCCTCATATTATGAATTTGAATCAATCTAGATAGTTGCGACCTTTAATTCAATGTAATCGTCAACTGTCAGAATCTATAATTTATATACGTATTCTAAGAAAAAATAGATTGCACTGACAGAAATTACAGCTCGCGATCGCAATATCTTAAAGATGTAACGATCGATCAATTTATAACTCAATAGGGAATAAGCAGGGAAGTTAATTATTGTTACCAATCTCCACCTGCGCCACCGCCATCACTCGAACCACCGCCAAAGTCTCCGCCACTATCGTAGCTGCTACCATCGCTAGAAGAATCAGATGAATTCTCTTGAATTGCTTCAATTTTTGTTTGATAAGAAGAACAGCAATGGCATTTTTCTATAATTAGCTTTTTACCTTCCCTTGTTGATGTTGGTTGTTCGATGATTATTGATGTACGTTCTAGGGTTAGTTCATCACAAGTAGGGCAATTTTTGAACTCAGAATTTCCACTTCTTTTAGTAACATAACCACGTAGATGAATGCCTTGTATGTTGTAGATGAATGCCTTGTATGTTGGAGTTTTCCTGACAATTGATCTCAACTAATCGATCGCTCTTTGTAAATTAAAATAAATTTTGTCAATAACAATACAAAAAAATGATTTTATCGTTTAGTATGAGTTAAAGTTAAAAAAAATCTAGAGTTGAGGTTAACAAATAATTAACTCTAGATTAACGATGTACAGAATTAACGATGTAAACCACACACTGGGGAAACTTTAAATGGAATATAAGGAAACATCTCGCTTAAATGGCGGGTTTGAAGTCCTACATTCTGTTGCAAATCGGGTACGCCTCCGTGCTGTAGATTCAAAAACTAGAGCAGGATTAGATAACGTAGCGCAACAACTAAAACAAGAAAAAGGTATTCGCCAAGTCGATACCAAGAAACAAACGGGAAGTTTAGTCATTCTTTTTGACCCCGAACAGTTATCTTTAGAACGAATTAAACAACTACTCCAAACTTTTGGTGGGCTCCAGGAACAAGAAGAATTCGATGCATCTTTTTCTCAAGGTATCTCTCAAGCTGGTAGTAACTTAATATCTTTTATTCCACCGATAGTCGGACTAACCGCGATCAGAGCGATAGGAACGGTTGGTTGGCAAGCATTTGCTACTTACTTTGTTGCAGCGAATGTCACTCGCGGGATAATGGGTAGTTTAGAGCTAGGTTGCTTAGAACCTAGATCGAACGAAGCCTCAAAAATATCAGTTACAGAGAAATCGATAAATGAGCCGATCGAGCAAAATTACAAAATTGTCCATCAACTTCCAGGTCGAGTTCGCTTACAAATTCCTGCCATCGGGCGCGATCGCAACTATGTCAAAAAACTCGATCGCCTAGCCAAACAAGAATCAAAAATTAAAAGTCTGCGCGTCAATCCTGCAACTACCTCTGTCTTAATTAGCTATGAAAAAGATTTGGATTTATCAGATCTGCTTGTTTTAATTCAAGCTGCTATCGAGAGTACTAATTCAGTAGTAGTAGTCGAGCGATCGAACAATCTAAATTCCAATCTCAACTCTTCTAAAGACGCTTCAGAAGAAAACGAATCTTCCGATCTCGAACAGCCTCAATTACCATCTGAAGATTCTGTCGAAGCGATTGCCAATGGAGAGATCGCCAAGATAGAGGAAGAAGAAGAAGAACGAAGTAGTAGCCTTGTCGATCTTGCTGTAAACGAAATTGAATCGGAACTCTCAGCAGAAAATTCAGAATCAGAATTAATAGTGTCTCTAGACAACTCAAGCGATGCAAGTGAAAATGAGACACCAAATCTAGAACAGAATAGTCCTTGGACTAATTTTAAGTCCTGCGCCCTCTCAGCAATGCTGAGATTGATGGCAAATTTGTCAGGACAACCAGCAAATGCTTAATTAAATCTTTCTCAATTGAAATAAATTTTCCTAATAACCAATACCAATTAAATGGGGGGTGAAATGGTTCAAATAGTAGAACACCCTAACTATGTTGTCAGCCAAGATCGGATCTCGGCAACATTCGGCACTGACAAACCAGCAGTGCAGCTAGGGAAGGTAACATATCAAATCGTTCACACTGTTCCAGGTAGAGTTCGCTTTCGGATTCCCAAAATTAGCAAAGACCTCGAATATACCCAGGCATTGCATGGATTAGCCTCTTTGGATGAAAAAATCCTCAGTGTCCGCACTAAAAGAGCGGCAGCTTCTGTAGTGATTAGCTATATTCCAGGCTTATTGACAGAAGAGGAAATGTTCTCTCACTTGGTTAAGCTGATTCAACTAGCTAGTAATCCTGCCGTAATGATAGGTCGAGAAGGATTATTAAGCGATCAACAGGAAGACAAAAGCGAAGTTTCTTGGTCTGCATTGAAATTACCAGCCTTAGCAACATTTCTATCCTTAATGGCAGGGCCTTTAGGACTATCGATTTCGCCAATACTCGTTGGCGGCGCAATCATCATGGCTAGTTTGCCTGTAGCCAAACGCGCCTGTGAAAGTGTTCTTGCCGAACGTCGTTTGAATGTAGATTTTTTAGACTTTGCCGCGATCGCGATCGTCACTGCTCAAAGTCATTACCTGACTTCTTGTAGCATGATCGTCTTGATCCAGCTTGGAGAGACGATTCGAGAACGTACAGCCCGTTCTTCCCAAAGTCAGACTTTAGATCTGCTCAGTTCCCTATCTAAATTTGTCTGGGTCGAACGCAACGGCGAAAAACAACAAATTGCGATCGAGCAGGTACAGCCAGAAGATACAGTCATTGTCTATCCTGGCGAACAAATCCCCGTAGACGGTCACATCCTTAAAGGCAAAGCAATCATCGACCAACAAAAACTAACAGGTGAATCCATGCCTGTAGTGCGCTCTCAAGGTCAAGAAGTCTATGCTTCAACCATCGTCAGAGAAGGGCAACTTTATATCTTAGCTGAAAGGCTAGCAGAAGATACTCGTGCGGGACGAACTCTCAAACTGCTTAAAGAAGTTCCTGTTCACGATACCCGCGTAGAAAACTATGCCGCTAAAATTGCCGATCGCATGGTTCTGCCTACTATACTTTTGGGTGGCTTTGTTTTTGCCCTAACCCGTAGTGCTGCCCGTGCTGCCTCCGTACTGACAATCGATTTGGCTACGGGTATTCGCGTTTCCGTACCGACAACAGTAATGGCAGCCCTTTATGCTGCTGCACGTAAAGGCATACTCATCCGTAGCGGTAAAGCTTTAGAACAATTAGCCCTGGTTGATGCCTTTGTTTTTGACAAAACAGGAACGCTCACTCAAGGGAATGTGGCGATCGTGAGCATCGAGACGGCTGAACCTTCTATTTCTGAGATGGAAGTATTACAATTAGCTGCTTCCGTCGAACAGCGCATTACCCATCCAGTTGCCGAAGCGATCGTCAATTGTGCCAACTATCATGAGTTGACGCTTCTACCTCGCGGAGAATGGCAATATCAAGTCGGTTTGGGAATCAAGGCGCAAATAGATAATCAAGAAGTTTTAGTAGGAAGCGAGCGATTTCTCCTCAGAGAAGGAGTGAAGTTAAATAAACTCTCTAAAAATTGTCCAGATTTACAACAAGACAATTATCCCCAAATCTTCGTTGCCAGGAATGGTAAAGCATTAGGAGTCATTCAGTACGCAGATCCTTTGCGTGAGGAAAGTCAACAAATTGTCAAAACTTTGAGAGAGGATATAGGGGCAGAAATTCACATTCTCACGGGAGATAACCAGCAAAGAGCTAACCTAGTCGCCGAACAATTAAATATTCCTCTGAGTCAAACTCATGCAGAAGCTTTCCCAGAAGACAAAGCAGCGATTGTTCAAGCTTTGCACGATTCAGGCAAAATAGTCGCTTTTGTCGGCGATGGGCTAAATGACTCCGCCGCCCTAGCTTATGCCGACGTATCTGTATCTTTCCGCGATGGTTCTGATGCTGCTCGCGAAACAGCAGATATAGTCTTGATGACAAACGATCTGCGCGGTTTAGTCGAGGCGATCGCGATCGCCCGTCATGCCCAAAAAATCATCTCTCAGAATACAAAAATAGTAGCAATTCCCAATTTATCGGGATTAGCACTTGCGGCTACTGTCGGTATCAATCCCATGACAGCAACCCTAATTAACAATGGTTCCAGCGTTATTGCTGGTGCAAACGGTCTTCGTCCAGCGCTTCGATCGAGTGTGGGGGAAGGCAGAGACGCAGAGACGCAGAGAAGCGGAGGAGTAGGGGGGCAGAGGCGCAGAGGCAATTTGTTTAAGTACGCTCTTAGAACAGATTGGAATAAAAACTAGAAAAAGAGGTGGATTATGGCTTTTAAACTTGGAATTGGCGATTTATTGGAAGATTTTGGCTTACCAGGACTGATTATCGGTGTTGGCGCGATCGTACTAGCACCAGTAGTAGCGCCAGTTTTGGCAAAGGCGGGTAAACCTTTAGCTAAAGCAGTTATCAAAACTGGAATTGTTGCCTATGAAACTAGTAAAAATGTTTTAACAGAAGCCCAACAAGCTTTTGAAGATATTATCGCCGAAAGCAAAGCCGAACTAGCACATGGCGAAACCCAAAAAGTGATAACAGTCAAAGCTGAGACGGAATCTAGTTAATGATGAACGATTTAATCTCCAAGTATCGAGGAAATCTAAATGATTTGGTAGAGAAGTCTTTAAAGCAAGCTTTTCTGTGGGATGAAGTCAAAGATCGACTTCACAAAAACGCCCTATCTCTTTCTGGAGGACAACAACAGCGTCTTTGTATTGCCAGAGCGATCGCGATCGAACCCAAAATCATCCTCATGGATGAGCCTTGTTCTGCTCTCGATCCGATTTCTACCGATCGAATTGGAAAATTGCTTCGAGAACTCAAGAAAAATTATACGATTATCATCGTTACCCACAATATGCAACAAGCAGCATGATTGTCAGATTTAACTGCTTTTTTCAACGTAGAAGTAGGCACATCAGGAGGAAAGACAGGTTATTTAGTAGAATATGCAAAAACTGAAACGATCTTTACTTCTCCCCAACAGGAAGTTACTAAAGATTATGTTACAGGACGTTTTAGTTAATAGTTTTTGTTAGCGATCGTCATCGATCGCTATAACTTAGTTCAGTTAAAATTGTAGTGAGTATTACCCAAAGGAGGTAGTAGATGGCTTTTAAACCAGGTGATTTAATCGAAACCGTTGCTGAAGATTTTGGCGTTCCTGGGGTAATTGCAGGAATTGGTGCTTTAGTTCTCGCTCCCATACTTATTCCTGGTGTTGCTAAGGTTGGCAAGCCGATCGCCAAAGCTGCGATTAAAGGCGGAATTGTTTTTTATGAAAAGAGCAAAGGCATTTTTGAAGAAACCGGCGAAGTATTTGAAGATCTAATTGCAGAAGCAAAAGCTGAATTAGCTGAGGGACAACCTCAAAATATAAGTTCACCTGAAGCGGATTCCTAATCCCCTCAATTAGTTGTGAATGCACTTCCCCAATAGCTCCGATCGCTGTAAAAAAAATTTAGAAACAAAGCGAGAAGTAATAGCGGGGAAGGTTTCTACTGTGAATAAAATAGTGCCAAGATGGAACAAGTTGCAGCGATAGAAAAAAACGGTTCTGTACCCATTTATGCTCAAATTGTCAGCCGAACGCCAGGGAGAATTAGGTTGAGAGTAGCCCATCCCCATCGCCAACATCACAAAATAGAACCAATTACCAAGGCATTAAAAGAGCGTCTAGAAATCGATCGCGTCAAAACTAACCTTAAAAATGGCAGTATTACGGTTTACCACGGGCAAGGTCGCCGTAGTTTTGACGATATTAAGGCTGTATTGAAGGATATAGGCGTTGTTTTCCTCGAAATTACCGAATCGATCCCCCTCCCCACTGGAAAATCCCAAGCCGCAACAGAAGTGAGCAATGCAGTTTTTGACTTGAATCGGCGAGTTAAGAAAGCCACCAACGGTGCTGTCGATCTTCGCTTTCTCCTTCCGTTGAGTTTTAGCGCCCTAGCGATAAGACAATTGCTTATCAAAGGATTGCAATTGGAAATTATTCCCTGGTACGTCTTGGCATGGTATGCCTTCGATAGTTTTATCAAACTTCACTATACTAGCGATCCAGAAAGCAATACATAGGGAACAGGGTAGCTCCAGAAGCAGACTCCCTTCGAGAGTTGATGTTGGGGCAAGCAAAAAAGATTTTTTGACTAGTGTAATCTTAATCTATCCATAAAGTTGCAGCAATAAGATACTATTTATCTTGCACCAACCTTTGTCTAGAGGTTAATGGTCATTTGCTTTACACAAATATCTCTCGAAGTCAGTTCTAGCTAAGACTGCGACTATCGAGCTTTACAACCAAGTTTTTATGAATCCTTGGCTAAACTTATTATTGCAAATTGCCGTACCTGTATTAAAAACTCTCGTTTATGCTGGAACTAGCAATTTATTAACTTGCCTTCAAGAAGAGCTAAATAAAGAACAACAGCAACAAAAGAAACTGGTACTCGATCGCCTGGGAATTAACTCTGCCAATTTTCAAGAACAAATAACTACCTTTACATACGATCGGGCGATCGAAGTTCAAGACTTATCTACAGATGTCAACCGAGCGATCGATGAAGCCGATCTAGACTTTCAACAACAGCGTTTTCAAAGAGAAAAAGCTTGGCAGCAGCAATTAAATGCTCAAAAGCGAGAAAATTTATGGCAATTAGCTGCTTATCAGAGAGAAACGGCGCTTTTGTTGCCTGAAGTGCAAAAGACTCTCGAATATTGGCCACTGCGTCTGTTCCCCAGTCAACTCCTGGAAACCTCTCCCAGCGATCGACCACTTCCTGTTAAAGTATTGCTTGCACCTCCTCAAATACTTTGCGATCGATTTAATGATGCAATTGCTGCCAAAACGGCAGACATAGAGAGTAGTTTAGCCCAAGGACTGAGAGAATTTTTCGCTCGACATTATTCTCTACACAGTCAAATTAGACCAGTAGAATTTTTAGGTGGAGTTTGGCAAAATCATAATTTTAAGGGCGAATCGACTATTAAAGCTCTTTTTGGCGTACTTAAATTTCAGCCAACTTTAGTTTTAGAGTCAGAAATTAACGGCAATAATCTCAATTTTCGCATCGCCTATTGGAGTTTGGGACAAGACCAATATTGCTATCAAACTATCTTTACCTTTTCCTATCAGGAATTTCTCGAAGATTCAGTTAAAACAAGAGCTTTGCAATGGAAAAAGACTAAAGACAAACTACTAGCACTAGGAAAAGACGGAGAAACCATCGCTCGTCTTGGTGGAGACAACGAAATTAATCTGCTGATTTTAGAAGAAATAGAGGAATTGCAGCAAGCTGGCATAGACATTGAGGATTTAAATTTTCAATACCAATTTGGCGATCGAGATTTTGAGAATCTAAATCGCTTTCTCACTCTCTGTCATTCTTTGATGGCTGGATGGATCGCAGATATCCATTATCTAATTCACTACGATGTGTCTCCTATTCTACCTGAGTTTCTGACCAACTTAGCTGAAGAGATATCAACACAAAAGTTTTTACCAGAAGCAATTCGGACTACCATTTCTATCTACCAAGAAGTACTGCAAGCTTTAGCAAAAGAACGACCTTATTGGTTGCCAGAATTAGTTTTAAAATTAGCCCAAAGTCTTCTCAACCTCCCAGATCGAAATTTAGCAAGAGAACAGCTAGAGTTTTCTCTCAAACTTTGGTTGCAGCAAAGACAGCTATCTTCCCTCTCAAGCTTTACCGATTTAGAAACAATTAAGTTAGTTTTAACAACGCAAGAAAGAGAATATTTAACCACCTTACAAGATAGTTTTACCCTCATAGAAGAGGAATCAAACCTTACTCTAGTACAAAATCTACTTAGGATCGCTACCGAGTCACAAGAAAAACCATTAAACCGAAAAGTTAATTTTTCCCTAGTTCGGACTGTTACAGAAATCTCAGAATCTGCTATCTCCCTAACGATCGATCGCGAAAGCAATCTTTTAATTAGCAGCAAGTGTGGCGTTACTAAGTTAGACCGACTGACAAATTGGCAAGAGATTACTAAGCCAGAAACCTTATTTTGCACGCATCCCATCGCAGCAGAGGAAATTTCAACTTTGGCAATTAGTCCTGATGGGACAACTCTTGCGATTAGCGAAATGCCAGAAGCAGCATTGAGATTAGGTCGTACCCAACAGAGAAGTTACCTACAGATTTTCGACCTGAAAACAGGAAAATTACAGAAAATTCTGTTTGGACATAAAAAACAAATTGACGTTCTGGCTTTTAGTCCCGATGGACAATTTATTGCCAGTGGAAGTCACAAAATTAAACTCTGGAATCTGCAAACGGGAGAAGCATTTCAAACCATCTTCGGACACAAACAATGGATTTGTTCTTTAGCAATTAGCAACGATGGGGAAACGCTTGTTAGCGGTAGTAAAGATAAGACAGTTAGGATTTGGAATTTACGGACGGGAGAATTATTGCATACTTTAACAGGACATCAAGGTTCTGTAAACACTGTCGCCATTAGCCCCGATCGCCAAACAATCTTAAGTGGTAGTGAGGATAGCACGACCGCTCTTTGGGACTTAAATAGTGGTAAGCTGCTTCATACTTTTACCTCTCATACCAAAGCAATCTCTGCGATCGTCTTTACTCCTGACGGTCAACATTTTATTAGTGCTAGCGAGGACAAGACCATTAAAATCTGGCATCTTCACCAACGAGAACTAGTACAAACTCTCGATAATCTTCCAGAAACAGTATCTTCGCTGGCAATGAGTAGCGACGGACAGATGCTAACTAGTAGTAGCAAGGATAAGACTATTCAGATTTGGCTTGTAGAGCGATCGAAAATTTTATGATTTAAAAAAAAGGACGAATCGAAATTCGCCCCTCAAGGTTAAATACTTGTCACCAATTAGGCAAGACAAGCAGCCAAATCTTCATCTGGTGTAGTGATGGGTTGAAGATTATATTTTTCCGACAACAACTTCAACACATTAGGTGAGATAAAAGCTGGTAAGGTAGGACCTAAGCGAATATCTTGAATGCCCAAATAAAGTAGAGTCAGTAAAACAGCAACCGCTTTCTGTTCGTACCAAGAGAGAATCATCGACAGAGGTAATTGATTCACGCCTACTTCAAAAGCTTTAGCGAGGGCGATCGCGATTTGAATTGCCGAATAAGCATCATTACACTGTCCCACATCCAGTAAGCGAGGTATACCTTCAATTTCACCCAATTCTTTGTCAAAGAAGCGAAACTTACCGCAGGCAAGAGTGAGAACTATACAATCATTAGGGACTTTTTCTACCAGTTCGGTGTAGTAGTTGCGATCGGGTTTGGCACCATCACAACCGCCAATCAGGAAGAAATGACGAATTTTACCCGCTTTCACCGCAGCAATCACTCGATCGGCTACTCCTAAAACAGCGTTTCTTGCAAAGCCAGTAGTAACTTGACGAGAAGCTTCATTGACCGTAAATCCTGGCAGTTCTAAAGCTTTACGAATTGCAGGTGTAAAGTCAGGGACTCCATCTACTCCATCTGGGATATAGTTCAACCCTGGATAGCCTACTGGTCCAATACTAAACAGCTTATCTTGATAATGTTCGTGGGGTGGCATCAAACAGTTGGTGGTGATGACGATCGCGCCTGGGAATTTGGCGAAATCCCGCGTCTGATTTTGCCACGCCGTTCCATAGTGTCCGTAGAGATGGGGATAGGTTTGTTTGAGACGTGGATAGCCATGGGCGGGTAGCAATTCTCCGTGTGTGTAGACGGTAATGCCACTATCTGCTGTTTGTTTCAGCACTGCTTCTAATTGGGGAATATCGTGTCCAGAAACGAGAATCGCTTTGCCAGCTTTAACATTGAGGGGAACTGGAGTGGGTATGGGATGACCGTAGTTACTAGTGTGTCCTGCATCCAACAGTTCCATCGTTCGTAAGTTGATTTCTCCTACTTTGAGTGCCAGATTCACCCAATCCTCTAGAGTTAGATCTTGGCAATCTAGGGCAGCTAGCGCTTCGTAGATAAATTGATAAATGCGATCGTCTTCCTGCCCCATTTCCCCTGCGTGAAAGGCATAGGAAGCAACTCCTTTGATGCCATAAAGAACTGTCAGTTTGAGGGAGAATATATCGATATTTGCTTCCGATTGGCTGATGAATTGAAGGGCAAGGTCTTGACCTTGGGCAGCCAAGCTATCATTAAAGTCAGGTTCGTAGCAGGATAATGCCGACCAGTTTTGAGGTGAATCTAGTTTCGCTTGAATTTGGGCTTTTAGATTTTCGCGATCGGCGATCGCTCGACGAATATAATCAGTAAAGCGTTTTCCATCGAAGTTAACATTGGTCATGGTGGCAAAGATTGCTTCACAGGTAAACACATCAACCTCATGGGTTGATATGCCGATCTCATTGGCACGCAACGCTACAGGGGCAAGTCCTCGCAAGCAGTAGATTAATAAATCTTGAACAGCGTTCACCTCTGGACTTTTGCCACAAGCCCCCCACTGGTGGCATCCTTGTCCGCTAGCAGTCTGTTCGCATTGTTCGCAAAACATAGTTTCTGTCTCCTGGGAAGAATCTTTGTCTAATGTACTGGAAGAGACTTTTCTAGCGCCTTGACTTAAGTCAAAAAACAAATGGCAGCTCTCTATGCAGATTTGGCTTGTAAACCCTTAAGGGTTTACTACCAACAAGTTAGAGACAGACAACTAGGGACAAAGTTATCTGAGGAAAAAAAGAAAATTATGATGAAAAAGTTATTGACACTTAATTTTATCGATCGCGATCGGTCGTTTAGATTAGGCTAAAGTAAAGCGATCGAAAATTGATCTCAGATGACTCTTTCCCTCCAGCCTCAACCTTCCGAGCTAAGAAGCTTTTTGAGCCAAACGATGATGTTTCAGGACTTGTCCTTCGAGCAATTGACAGAAATTGCACAGATCGCGATCGCTCAATCCTATGGCAAGGGCGATGTCATTTTTCATCAGGGAGACGAAGGAATCGGGTTCTTTGTGGTTAAGTCTGGTCGGGTTAAGGTATTCAAAGTATCAGGAGATGGCAAAGAACAAATTTTACATATCTTCAGCCGTGGCGATCATTTTGCTGAAGTTCCCGCCTTAGATGGTGACTGCTTTCCTGCTTCAGCAGCAGCGATCGAAAAATCGGAGGTATTGTTCTTTCCCCGCCAGTCCTTTTTGCAATTGCTAGAAAAGCAACCGACAATGGCAATTAACATGCTCAAAAGTTTTGCCCGCCATCTACGGCAATTTTCTCAACTAGTGGATAATATAGCTTTGCGGGAAGTTCCCGCACGACTGGCAACTTATTTGCTGAGTTTGAGCGAACAGCTTGATGGTGCTGAAACAGTAGAACTCGATTTAGCCAAAGGACAACTCGCAGCAAAGCTTGGTACCATTCCCGAAACTCTATCGCGAGTTTTCTCCAAACTGAGTCGCGAAGGTGCGATCGAAGTTGATGGTTCTACAGTTAAACTGCTCGATCGGCAACGTTTGCATAACTTAGCTGCTAGTTAATCTAACTCGTACCTGCGGTATCCCGTCACTAGGCGATCGCCATTTTTCATTATATGCACTTCAATTTGGTCGCTTGCCCAAGTAATTTGGTCTTGTAATTTAGGATTGAAGATATGCAGTCGCTGATTACTTGATGACACTGGAGAATTAGGCGAATGAACTGCCAGTTTTTCAATATAGGGACCATCGATCAGCAGATCTAGTTCTTGGAGTAATTCTTCTGCTCCAGCAGGCCCGTAGGGATTGTGCAACTCTTCTAAAGTAAACCCTGTAAATGCCATCACATTAAGCCCTGCTGCTTTCACCTGTCGGGCAAGTTCGGCCAAAGCAGGAGCTTGCCAAAAAGGTTCTCCCCCTGAAAAAGTCACTCCTGTATGGCGAGGATAGCTGAGGATTTTGTGGGTAAGGGATTCCACAGAAACAAGCTGTTCGATTTCAAAAGACCAAGATGCAGGGTTGAAGCAGTTTGGACAATGGCGAAGACATCCTTGCACCCAGACAACAGCTCGACAACCAGGGCCATTAACTTCTGATTCGTTGATATAACCCATTAAGTTTAGATAACCAGGAGGTATTTCCAGTAGATCGAGGCTTGGTTGTAAAAATTGATTGCTCATCATCAAACTCCTGTGGTTATGCTGTGTGCATGGGTAATCTGGCAAGCATTGAACAGCTTATTAGCAAAGTTCTATCTCTATCCTACCGATTTTAGTTCTACACACAAGTCAGTTACCAAGTCTGTTTGATAGTTACTTTGGGTAAAGCATTAGCGCCAATGCTAGACTTGAAGTATTTCTAAAAAAATATTACGTCTTTCAATTTTGACGCTCGAAAGAAAGATAAAAAACTCTTAGTATTGCAAAAAACCTCGATGCTAGAAGCCAACCGTTGTTTGTATTTTCAATGTCCGATTGAATTTGTGGTAGATCTGTTGAGCAATAAATGGTCGATTCTCGTCCTGCGCGAACTATTTAGCGGCGATCGACGCACCTATGAATTACTCACAGCACTTCCTGGTATCAGCACCAAAACCTTGACTCAACGGCTACGAGAATTAGAAGCACAAGGATTGATCGAACGACGTATTTATGCAGAAATTCCGCCTCGTGTAGAGTATTCTTTAACCCCCAAGGGTCGTCAAATTAAACCCGTGATGGTAGCTTTGTATCAAGTAGGATTGCAGTGGTTGGAGAAGGAAACTTGTGTTTGTCCCTTGACCAGTGAAGACATATAACCGATCGCTCTTGATTCACAAGCGCTCGAATTGAAAATTTCTTGAAGAGGCGATCGTTCTATTTTTTTAGAGACGTTTCAGGAAACGTCCCTCGATTATTTAAGAACGACTAGCAGAACGATAAAAAGGTTTTTTAACCACCTTAGCAGGATAATTTTTACCGCGAATTTCTACTTCTAATTGCTGATCTATTTTAGCCAACTTAGTGGGAACATAAGCTAGGGCGATCGCTTTTTCTAGCGTTGGCGATAAAGTTCCACTGGTAACTTTACCAACTTCTTTCCCCTCAAACCAAACTGGATAGTCATGACGGGCAATGTATCGTCCAGACATCTCCAACCCAACTAAACGACGTTTCAATCCTTCTGCTTTTTGCGCTTCTAGTACAGAACGACCGATAAAATCTCCTTTACTATCCAAGTGAACTAACCATCCCAAACCGGCTTCTAGAGGGGTAGTAGTATCGTCAATTTCCTGTCCGTAGAGAGACATTGCTGCTTCTAGGCGTAGGGTATCTCTGGCACCTAAACCGCAAGGAGTCACGCCAGCTTCAGCAAGCGATCGCCACAATTTCTTGCCTACTTCAGGAGCAAGCATAACTTCGCAACCATCTTCCCCCGTATAACCAGTTCTAGCAATAAATGCTGGTTCACCTAATACATTTGCTTCTAAATGTCCAAAAGCTGGTAAAGATGATAGATCTCGATCGACAAAAGCTTGAAGGATGGCGATCGCCTTTGGCCCTTGAACGGCAATTAAAGCTTTATCTGCGGAAAGATCGGTTAACTTAACCGCATTTGCATCTAAATTGCTTAATAACCAAGCTTTATCCTTAGCCGTAGTTCCCGCATTAACAATTAACACTCCTTTCTGTTCGCCAGTTGGGTTGAGTCCCTGATAGTAGAAAATAATATCGTCGATGATTCCTGCTTGGGGATTTAATAACACCGAATACTGCGCCTGACCAACTTGCAATCGCTCTAAGTCCGAAGGAACTAACTTTTGTAGATGTTTGACTAATTCTTTTCCAGATAGGATAAATTTTCCCATATGGGAAATATCAAACATACCCGCCGCAGTTCTAACTTGTTGATGCTCCTGTTTCAGACCACTGTATTGTACGGGCATTTCCCAACCAGAGAAAGCAGTAAATCTAGCTTTTTGCTCCACTGCGAGGTCAAATAAAGGAGTACGAGCGAGAGAATTATTGGTTTCCATAGTTGTTGTTTTGGAGTCGGACACAGTTATTTATTTATTTGTAAACTTTAATTATCTTATCGGTGTTTTTAGATTTGAGTTTGGCGCAATTACCTTAAATTTTTGATTGAGGTTAAGATTTGTTTAATGTAACCGAAAATTTCGATCGCAATATAAGGACTAAGCTTACCAAGTGAGCATTCTTGTTTTAACTTTTGCCAGTTTCGCTAGTTGGTTTTTTAGTACTCTAGCAGGAGGTGGCACTCCGCTAATTTTAATTCCCGTAATTGCTACTTGTTTAGGCGCAACAGCAGTAGCTCCAGTTATTACAGTAGGAATGTTAATAGGACATTTTCAACGTCTTTTTCTTTATTGGCGATCGGTGCGCTGGCAATTGATGTGGTGGTACTTACCAGGAGCGATCGTTGGTGCTGGATTAGGAGCTTTTATTTTTACAATCGTGAAATTAGAATGGCTATCGATTTTATTAGGCTTATTTTTGCTTATTTCGATCGCTAGTTATAAATCGACAGCAGATAAACCCTTATTTCCAGTTCGCAGTTGGTATTTTCTGCCTGCTGGCTTTATTTTTGCCTTTCTATCGGGACTAATTGGCAGTACCGGACCAATGCTCAATCCTTTTTATCTCAATTATGGTTTGGATAAAGAAGAAACGATCGCCACTAAATCAGCACATTTATTAGTAGTTCATATCATCAAAATTCTTGCTTATGCTAAGTTCGGTGCTTTGACTTGGCTGTATTTAGATTATGGCGTAATCATTGGTTTGGCTGCCTTTCCAGGTAATTGGCTCGGTCAAATGGCACTGCAAAAAGTCAGCGAACGGCGTTTTCGACAATTTCTTACTAGTTTTGTTGCCTTAAGTGGAATTCTGATCCTTTGGCAAGAGAGAAAATTTTGGGCGTTTTGGTAAGCATAAAAAATGCTCTTCCGAAGAAGAGCAAGCATATTATTTGACTAACTATAGATTGCAAGTAAGCCTTGAGTTTAACCTTCGATCGCAGGAGCGGTAACTGCTACAGGTGCAGATACTCCTGACGCTAAATCGAGAGGGAAGTTATGAGCGTTACGCTCATGCATTACTTCAAAACCGAGGTTAGCACGGTTGAGAATGTCAGCCCAGGTATTAACAACACGACCTTGAGAATCAAGGATCGACTGGTTGAAGTTAAAACCGTTGAGGTTGAACGCCATGACGCAAACGCCCATCGCCGTAAACCAAATACCCACAACTGGCCATGCACCTAAAAAGAAGTGCAAAGCACGGCTGTTGTTGAAAGATGCATATTGGAAGATCAAACGACCAAAGTAACCGTGAGCAGCTACGATGTTGTAAGTTTCTTCTTCTTGTCCGAATTTGTAACCGTAGTTTTGAGATTCGGTTTCGGTAGTTTCACGAACCAATGAAGAGGTTACGAGAGAACCGTGCATCGCAGAGAAGAGAGAACCGCCAAATACACCAGCGACACCTAACATGTGGAAGGGGTGCATGAGGATATTATGCTCGGCTTGGAACACCAACATAAAGTTGAAGGTTCCACTGATTCCCAAAGGCATACCATCGGAGAAGGAACCTTGTCCGAGGGGGTAGATTAGGAATACTGCACTAGCTGCGGATACAGGAGCGCTGTAAGCAACGCAAATCCAGGGGCGCATACCTAAGCGGAAAGAAAGTTCCCACTGACGACCCATCCAGCAGAAAATACCAATCAGGAAGTGGAAAACAATCAATTGGTAAGGACCGCCGTTGTACAGCCACTCATCCATAGAAGCAGCTTCCCAAACGGGATAGAAATGCAAGCCGATCGCGTTGGAAGAAGGTACGACAGCACCAGAAATAATATTGTTGCCATAGAGCAAGGAGCCAGCAACAGGTTCGCGGATACCGTCGATATCTACGGGGGGAGCCGCAATAAAGCCGATAATATAAGCAATTGTAGCGGTTAATAAGCAGGGGATCATCAACACGCCGAACCAACCGATATAAATACGATTGTTAGTGCTAGTAATCCACTGACAAAATCTTTCCCACGAACCACTACTTTCGCGATCTCGTAAAGTTGTTGTCATTGGTTAATTATTACAGATGAATTTTGTTGATTTTAAGAAATTAAAGCAAGAATAAACTTGCCTTGTATTTAAGTATATTTACATCTCTTTGAATCGATCCATATTTATTAGTTAATTTACATAAATAAATGTGTACTTAGATTGCTATTTTTTGGATTTATTTAAGTTCAATAAATTTCTTTTAAATTAGTGTAAACAAATATTAAAAAAATTTTCTAAATCTAAAGCATAGATTCTTTTTCAAGCAAGGCTCAATCCCCTATGAACTATGAACTATGAACTATGAACTATCAAACTAAACGTTTTAACGATCTAATTTCTGAGGGGGTTAAATCTCGCCAATCTCCTGGTGTTAAACCATCGAGGGATAATTGTCGATCTTTAGTAATACCGATGGCGATTCTGACTAATCTCAAAGTCGGAAAACCAATTGCGGCTGTCATTTTTCTAACTTGTCTATTTCTTCCTTCTGTGAGAGTAATTGATAACCAACAAGTAGGAACAGTTTTGCGCTCTCTTATGGGTGGATTTCTTGGCGGTAAATTGGGTTCTTCTGGTAGTTTTTGAATTTCGGCTGGACGAGTACGATAATCTTCGATGTTAATACCTTTTCTTAGGCGATCGAGCGCAGATTCATCAGGAATTCTTTCAACTTGAACTAAATAAGTACGGGGATGAGCGAATTGACGATGAGCGAGACGATGTTGCAGCTTTCCGTTATTAGTTAGTAATAGCAATCCTTCACTATCTAAATCTAATCTTCCTACAGGATAAACTGAAGAAACAGGAATAAAATCTTTGAGAGTACTACGCTTATTGGTATCGTTACTATTGTCAGTAAATTGACATAAGACTCCGTAGGGTTTGTAAAACAAAATATAGCGATCCATCAAAGACTCAAGTTAGTCATGCAACAGTTGTTCTATTATCATTAATTTTGCTAACTCGCTGACAACTCGATCGATCGCTTGTTCAACAGCAGAACTTCAGGGATCGCCAGAAAAACAAAAGTCTTACAAGAAAGAAGAGATATAAAGTATTTACTTCTCTACATCATGCTCGAAACAAGCTTAGAGAAGAACCGCTCGACCTTTAGCCATCAGCAATGAACCTCCCTGTTATCTACCATCCAGATTACGTCGCACCGCTACCAGAAGAACATCGCTTTCCAATGTCCAAGTTTAAATTACTTGCAGATCTAATTATTGCTGATGAAATAACTACACCAGAAGCGATTTACACTCCCAACCTACCACCCCAAGAATGGATCGAATTAGCTCATTTACCAACCTACGTCAGAGCTTACCGTGAAGGGACTCTCGACCCCAAAGCACAACGTCGAATTGGCTTACCATGGAGTCGGGCTTTAGCCAATCGTACTTGCATAGCCGTAGGCGGAACAATTTTGACAGCGAAGTTAGCCCTACAGCACGGAATTGCTTGTAATACGGCTGGTGGAACTCATCATGCTTTTCCCAGTTATGGTTCTGGTTTTTGTATTTTCAATGATATTGCGATCGCCTGTCGAGTTTTGCAAAAATTAGAATTAGCCAAAAAAATTTTGATCGTCGATTTAGACGTTCATCAAGGTGATGGGACAGCTTTTATTTTTCAAAACGACCCAAGCGTTTTTACCTTTTCAATGCATTGTCAAATTAATTTTCCCAGTCACAAACAAATCAGTGACTTAGATATTGCCTTACCTGAAGGGTTAGATGACGATGGCTACCTGCAAATTTTGGCACAACAATTACCCGATCTACTCTCTCAAGTAAAACCAGATTTAGTTATTTATGATGCTGGTGTTGACCCCCATGTAGGCGATCGCTTAGGTAAACTAGCTCTCACCGATACAGGTATTTATCGCCGCGAGATGCTAGTACTCAGCACTTGTGTAGCGGCTGGTTATCCCGTCGCTGCTGTGATTGGTGGTGGTTATGCCAATGACATTGACGGACTAGTATATCGGCATTCCTTATTACATCGAGCAGCAAAACTAATCTATTCCAAAATTTAACTCGTATGAAAAACGTAGCTGCCCAGATACAATAAATGTAAATAATACATTATTATCAAGTCCTTTCAACTGATGGGTGTAGATTAAAAAGTGTTTGTCCTTAGCGGTTATGAATATGTTCTCGGTTTTCTGTTTGTATGCAGTCTAGTACCCTTTCTAGCGCTAACAGCATCAAAACTATTACGTCCTCAAGGAGGAGGGCCCGAACGAGTTACTACCTATGAATCTGGAATGGAGCCAATTGGCGGGGCTTGGATTCAATTTAACATTCGCTATTATATGTTTGCGTTAGTATTTGTAGTCTTTGATGTAGAGACTGTCTTTCTTTATCCTTGGGCAGTTGCATTCAATCAATTAGGACTACTTGCCTTCGTAGAAGCCCTAATCTTTATTGCCATTCTGGTAGTAGCGCTAGTTTATGCTTGGAGAAAAGGCGCTCTTGAATGGTCGTAATTTAGAGATTATTAGCAGAGACACTTAAATATGACTTCCACATTTGAACAGCAGCAACAGGAAAAAATCCTCAATCCGATTAGTTCGACCAAAATAACTCAAGACCTTTCTGAAAACGTTATTCTCACTACAGTAGACGATCTTTACAACTGGGCAAGACTTTCTAGTTTATGGCCCCTGTTGTATGGTACAGCCTGCTGTTTTATCGAGTTTGCGGCTTTGATCGGTTCGCGTTTTGACTTCGATCGCTTTGGTTTAGTACCCCGTTCTAGTCCCAGACAAGCAGATTTGATTATTACTGCTGGAACAATTACGATGAAAATGGCTCCAGCGTTGGTTCGTCTTTATGAAGAAATGCCCGAACCAAAATATGTAATTGCCATGGGTGCTTGTACGATCACTGGTGGTATGTTTAGCGCTGATTCGACTACAGCAGTGAGAGGAGTAGACAAATTAATTCCAGTGGATCTATACATTCCTGGTTGTCCTCCTCGTCCCGAAGCAATCTTTGATGCGATCGTCAAACTACGTAAAAAAGTTGCTAACGAATCGATTACTCAAAGACCAGTTCAAACTCATCGTTACTACAGCACTACCCACAATATGAAAGCGGTAGAAACTATTCTAACTGGTAAGTATTTACAATCTCAAACTCGTGTTTCTCCTCCTAAAGAATTAATGGAAAGTATGGGTATGCCAGCACCAAGCGCACTAAAAGAAGTAGAAAAGGAGGAAGTCGATCGTGGCTGAAGACAATACACCTAACGAAACCCAGACAGAAGCTTCCCAAATAGTTCCTGCTGGTGTGGTTTCCAGTTGGTTGACCGAAAATGGTTTCGACAACGAAGCACTAGAAGCCGACCATAGCAGCGTAGAATTGATTAAAGTAGAGCCAGAATATCTAATTCCGATCGCCACTGCTCTATATGCCTACGGATTTAATTATCTTCAGTGTCAAGGCGCTTACGATTTGGGTCCAGGTAAGGAGTTAGTCAGTTTCTATCATCTGGTTAAAGTTGGTGATAATGTCGATCGACCTGAAGAAGTTAGATTGAAAGTATTTTTACCAAGAGATAATCCTAGAGTTGATTCTGTCTACTGGATTTGGAAAGCAGCCGACTGGCAAGAGCGAGAAAGCTACGACATGTATGGTATTGTCTACGAAGGACATCCCAATCTCAAGAGGATTTTAATGCCAGAAGACTGGATTGGTTGGCCCTTACGGAAGGATTACGTCTCCCCTGACTTCTACGAATTGCAAGATGCATATTAGAAGTCAAATTGCAACATTTTAAAGATAGGGGTTTGGCATTGCCAAACCCTTACTAATTCCTACATTCCTAATCCCTAACCCCTAATCTAATCTTAATTCGATCTCCCCAATTTAATTGCAATCTTTCCTTAGCACTAGCACCATTAACAGCTATTTCAACCCAACCGTGAGAACCAACTAAACTAGTTATTTCTCCTCTATCTACGTCACTATAGGTATTACTATTAGCTATTTGTCGATCGCCAATCATTAATAACCAAGATCGGTTAGCAACTGCTGCAACAGGAATATTTGTCACCAAATTACCAAAGCGATCGATATACTGAATCGAACCAGTGATTATATTTTTCTGGACTTGATATGCAGGAATATTGAAGCGCACTAAACTATCTGGCGCGATCGCTTTACCTAAATTCTCGATCGCCACGCCACTAGCAAGATGTGCTGCTACTGGTGCAAAAATATCTCTACCGTGAAAAGTATTGCTAGGTCGATCGGTCAGCCAATAATCAGGATTAGTTAATTCCACTGCGACTAGAGGCAATGATAAGCTCAATACTCCACTAAATAAACCGTTATCGGGACCAACTAAATAACCCTCTTCTATTTTAATGGCAATAGCGCGTCGCCTACTGCCAACACCTGGATCGACTACTGCCAGACAAACCGTACCTGATGGCAAATAGGGATAGGCATCCATCAGGCAAAATCTAGCTGCTGCAATATTTTGGGGCGGAATGTTATGGGTAAGATCGATCGCTTGTAGATCGGGATTGATTCGCGCGATCACTGCTTTGATAACACCTACATAAACATCCTCCAAACCAAAGTCTGTTAACAGAGCAATGATATTTCTGTTACTCATTTAACAAAATATAAATTTTTCAGTAACATTTGCTACTTTTTCTTGGAAGAATTATCAGGAAACGATAAAATATCCATATAGATAGCCTAGGAAAAATTGATCAGCTATGAATATGAATCGTCAGGAAGTTTTAAAAAAAGCTGCTTCTGCTCACCGCCAAACTTTAATGAACAACTTACAACATCGTTTAGAAGTTGCTAGAGCAAAAGGCGATGAAACTTTAGTACGTCAGCTAGAAGCTGAAGCAAGCTACCTCAACATGAAATAAAATCGTTAGTTAGCTTGTAGTCAACCCTTAAGGGTTGACTACAAGCTAACTAACGATCTACAAGCTAATGAGTCTAAAGTCAGAATTGTTAACTATCAATTTCTGCGATCGCCTGTTTTAAACTTTTGCAAAATTCACCAATAGCAGTTAAACCTTCTTCTGGAGAACCTTCTGCTAAACGCTTGACAAAAGCACTACCAACAATAACAGCATCAGCACCCCATTCTTTTACTTGCTTGGCTTGTTGGGGTTCAGAAATACCAAAACCAACACCAATCGGTTTAGCAGTTACAGTACGTAAGCTGGACAATAATTCTTCTACTCTAACCGCCACACTAGAACGCATTCCAGTTACACCAGTCACACTCACCAAATAGATAAAACCCTGAGACTTCTCGGCGATCGCCTTAATTCTCTCGATCGGACTGGTTGGGGCGACTAACAGGGTAATTTCTATTCCCATCTCTGAGGCTGGTTGCAAGACTGTTTCTGCTTCTTCTAGGGGCAAATCGGGAATAACCATTCCTTTGACACCAGCTTCAACAACTTGTTGCAGAAAAGATTCCACACCCCGATAAAAAATGGGATTGTAGTAAGTGAATAAAACTATTGGTGCTTTAATCTCTGTTTTGGCTGCTTTAATTATTTGTAATACATCTTCTAAACGAACACCTTTTGCTAGCGCCCTAGTAGCAGCAGCTTGAATCGTAGGACCATCGGCGAGAGGATCGGAGTAAGGAACTCCCAATTCAATTAAATCGGCACCGTTGCGATCGAGAATTCGCAAAGCTTTAGCTGTTGTTTCTAAATCGGGGTCGCCTGCCGTAATAAAGGGAATTAACGCGCACTGGGAGCGTTCTTTTAGAGATTTAAAGCACTCAGAAATAGAAGTCATTTTAATCGCGATCGGTTAACAGATATCAATCTATCAGTTAACCATTAATCGTTGATTCCTACTCTTTTTTCTTCTCGGCTTCTATTTCTGCTTGCAATTGTTCTAGTTGTTCTGGAGTCAATTCTTCTAGACGCTTTTGTAAGACTGCATCTTCGTAATCTTGCCACTGTTGATTGTAGGTCATCTTTTTGGTGACAACCCGCAACAAATAGGTTAACACCCAGCCAATAGTAACACCTATTAATAAAGCTTGACTCCAGATACCAGCGCTGAGTGAGTCTAGTCCTGCAAGTTGCAAGATAACATAGACTCCACCACCAGCAGCAAAAACACCTAAAGCTATGGCGATCGCATCAATTCTTCGCATATCTGTTGATTCAAATCTTTAGATAAGTATATAGGCACAATTAATTATAAAAATTGTTTTTTCTATTGCCTCTTGCATGAGTGCCTTTTGCCTACCTCTACCTAGAAATTTAATTTTACCTACCTACTATATTAGGTGTTAACTACCCGTTTTTTAGGACGGAAATTGAGAAACGGGCTCAGTAACAGCATTCCTGGGAAGAAGAAAAAGACCAGGAAATACATAAAACCACGCTCGATCGAAGTTGCTACATACCAGCGCAGATTTAAATAAAAATAGACTAAACCTGGAATGATGACCAAATATAGTCCACTTAAAACTAAATAAATTAGGGCAATTAAAGTTTCTTCTTGAGATAGCTGTAATAGCGTGGTTGTCATAACTAGTTCAATTGTATTAAATGATCGATTTTAAGATACTTTTCAACTTGGATGGCGTTAATATTTTGCCAATGTTAAATATTTTAACTTTTCAGAAGCCTTAATAATCAAATATTTAGAGAGGATCGATTATTTTGCTCAATTTTTTCACTAAGTTTAAAATTTTGGTGTATCATGATTAAGGCTTAAATAAAGAAGCCGATCGCACAAGCACGGGGGCGTGGCGGAATGGTAGACGCTACGGACTTAAAATCCGTTGAGCCTTATAAGCTCGTGTGGGTTCAAGTCCCACCGCCCCCATTTGTCCGCTTGCTCGTAAAATCAGCGTTTTTGTGACTTTACCCATAACTTTTGTCCTTTAAAGAATTATCTGTCCAATTTAAATAATTATTGTCACAAATAAAAAGAAGCTGAAACGTAAAGCCGATGGAATTTTCAGCTAATTTGCATTCCATGTGCGCGATCGAGCCAGTTTAAAGAATTAAATGCCATAAATCAGAAACAATCGGGGTAGAATTTAAATAATTATTTGCCTTTTTCTGTAGCTCGATCGCGCATATGGATAACCCCGATCGCCCCAGCAATAACCGAATTCTGACCGAATTATCAGAAGATGCCCAACTCAAAATCGAACTAATCGAAGCCATCCGTTCCGCACCCGATCGCGAAACTAGAAACAAACGACTTCAAACAGCAGCCCAACACCTACAAAAACATCCCAGAACTATCATGCGGATGCTGGAAAAGGTCGATCGAGAAGGGCTAGCAGCACTGGCAGAAACAATTCGTTCCGATCGCGGAAAACACCGCATTTCACCCTTTTGGCCAGAATTCATCATCAAAACCTACAAAAACGGCAATAAGCACAGCCTGAGAATCAGCCGCAATCAGGTTTATCTCAAGGTCAAAGCCCATGCAGAACAGAAATTAGGGTTATCTGAAGGCGAATATCCATCCCATGTAACCGTCTACAAAATCCTCGAACCCTACGTCAACCAGCAGAAGAAAAAGCCCCGTCATCCTGGTTCTGGTATCAGGCAGTACATCAAAACCACCGAAGAAGATCTGGAAATACAACACAGCAACCAGATCTTCCAAGCTGACCATACCAAACTGGACATTCTGCTGGTCGATCGCGACGGGCAAGAAATAGGCTGTCCTTACCTAACACCCGTCATAGATAGCTATTCGGGTTGCATCATGGGGTTTTACCTTGGATTCAAAGAACCAGGTTCGCAAGAAGTAGCCTTGGCATTGCGCCATGCCCTCCTACCCAAGCAATACGGGCAAGAATACGAACTCAAATGTGAATGGGAAACCTATGGCGTACCTGAATATTTCGTCACCGATCGCGCCAAGGAATTCAAATCCGAACACCTCAAGCAAATTGCCTTACAGCTAGGTTTCCAGCGTCGTCTGCGTGCCTATCCATCCGCAGGGGGATTAATCGAATCTGTCTTTGACAAAATCAACAAAGAAGTCCTGTCCCTACTTCCAGGCTATAAGGGTTCAAACGTCCAAAAGCGACCGAAAGAGGCAGAGAAATACGCCTGTCTGACGATCGAAGAATTGGAAATTAGGCTGGTGAGGTATTTTGTCCATCACTACAACCAGCATCTCTATCCTAAAATCCAGAATCAAACCCGATTACAACGATGGCGATCGGGATTACTCGAACAGCTAGAAATTCTCGACGAGAGAGAATTGGATATTTGCCTGTTAAAAAGCACTCAGAGAAAAGTTCAGAAATATGGTTCGGTACAGTTTGAGAATCTGACTTACAGGGGGGATTGCTTGCTGGGATACGAATGCCAATCTATTCTCCTGCGTTACGATCCTCGCAATATCATCACTTTGTTGGTGTACACCCAGGAAAAAAGAGGTCAACTAGCAACCTTTTTAGGCGTGGTGACGGCAAAGGATTTGGAACTCGAAAAGCTATCTCTGGATGAGTTGAAACTGACTCTTCGCCGTATTCGCAAACAGGGCAAGGCGATCGATAATTCCCTGATTCTCTCTGAAAGAATCGATCTGCACAACTTCACTGCCGAGAAGATCGGGGGAAAAAGGAGTAGGAGAGAACGCAGAAAAAGCGAACACAAACGGGTTAAACAGCAATCCGAACGAGCAAATGTTATCGATCTAGAACCTCTGGTTGCTATGCCCCAAGGGTCGCTCGAAGAGGTACATTGTACATATGAGTCAACAGAACCAGCCGAAAATCTGGCTACTGTTGCGGTTAGTGACTGGAATCAATACCTGGAAGAAAACTGGTGACACCAACAAACCTAGCCAGACAACAACCCGATGAGAGTAGAAAGCGATCGCCAGAGGTACAGGCGTTAGTCGATCGCATTGTCAGCAGCGAACCCTACATCCAGCTTGGGCGCGACGTTGATTTCTATACCTGGCTGGACGAGCAAAAGGATACCAGAATGTGCGGTCGCATCCTGGCGACAAAAGGTGCTGGGTTAGCTAAAGCCTGTCAGTTCTATCGGCTTCAGCACGTCAAAAGAAGGGGCGTGTTGCAGGAGATTCCTACCCCTGTGGTGTTCGCTCAAATTCAGCAATA
>CAZJTL010000039.1:0-29036 GCA_964548905.1 uncultured bacterium
AATCTCTCTTATTTGTTACTACTTAAACTCGGAGAGTGACAAAAGAGGGTTATAAGCTTTAATCGATTCAATTTCTAAGCTAAATAATCCAGGCGAAAATTTAGGATTTAATGCGCCATCGTACTCAAATTTACTCAGCATTAACTGCATCGAATAAACCTTATTGGTTGCAAACGCACCTGCACTTTCAGCAGTTTTTGCCCGAAAAACGGGAATTAAATCGGCAAAAGGAATACGAATCGTTATCCAGCTATTCTCTACACTATCAAATGAATAACTATAGCCAATTCCATCCCATTTATCTTCGTTGCGAATGATGAATTTATAGCGCTTGCCATCCCCTCGAACTCTTAACTCAATCCCTGCGTAACCCGACCAGTCTAGGGGTGGATTAAAATTGCGGGTTCGGACTGAAGCAAACCCACCATTATTTGCAGTAGAAACATTGCCACCAAAAATAGCTCGATCGCCTGCTAATTTAATATTGCTTTCGCTAACTCCTCGCATCACAACATCGTCAATTGCTCCCCATGTCTCTTTTATCTCTGTCGATGGGTTAGTAAAATCGAATAGGATTTTTTCTCCAGATTGGGGAGATTTTTGAACGACCTCAGCTAGATTGTTAATATCCTGATATTCTGCTATTTTTGCGGGTTGAATTGGTTCTGTCATAGAAAATCTCCCTGTGAAACAAGGAGCAGGGGTGTCGTGAGTAGTTGTGCCGTAAAGGTTTTGGAGGGGGATTTGACTTCCCTCCACCTGTGAATTTAATTTTGTACAACTACTTATTGATGTCTGATATAGTCGTAAACTCCTACATATTGCTCCCCTGGATGCTTCCAAGAGTAATCGCATTTCATACCCCGAACAGAAAGTTCTTGGAACTTCTCTGGTGATTGATACCAAAGGTCAAATGCTCTTCCCATTGCCGATTCTAAGGCATAGTTATCTGATTCAAAGAAGACAAAACCATTGCGTTCTTCTGGTTGATGATCGGTATCATAATCGTAGTCAAAAACAGTATTGAGTAAACCACCGACACCACGAACGATCGGAACAGTACCGTATTTTAAACCAATGATTTGTGTCAATCCACAAGGCTCATAATTACTAGGAACGACAATCATATCTGCACCTGCGTAGATAAGGTGAGCCAATTCTTCATTGAAACCTAGTTCTATATGACAATTGGGATTATCGTTGAGATGTTGTTTTTCATGCCAGAACCAGGAATTAATGCTCGGTTCGGTAGCAGCCCCTAGAAGCACAAATTGAGCGCCTCTGCCGAGAGAATAATACATAGAATGGTGAACTAGGTGAACACCTTTTTGATCGTCTAGACGACCGATATAAGCAACAATAGGCTTATCTTCATCACTCAGTAAGAGACGATTGCGAAGAATTTTTTTGTTTCTTTCTTTTCCTTCATTGTCTTCAGCGTTGTAGTGATAGGGAAGATAGCGATCGATATCTGGATTCCAGATCTCGTAATCAATACCGTTGAGAATGCCACCAAATTTGTGGTTGTGAATTTCAAGAGTATGACCTAAACCGTAGCCAAATTGACCATAGCGGGCTTCCCAAGCATGATGGGGGGAAACTGTATTGACATAGTTAGAGTAGACGATGCCCCCTTTCATAAAGTTAAGCGCAAACGGATTAAAATTATCGAGCAGGCGATCGTAGTGGAAATAATGAGGTTCGTTGTTTAAACCTGTAGCCCAAAGAACATCGGCACCAGCTATACCTTGATGCTTGAAGTTATGAATAGTGTAACAGACTCTTTGGTTCCACATGCCGTGCCATCTGTACATCTCAGATAGCATCACGGGAACTAAACCAGTTTGCCAATCGTGACAATGAATAATATCAGGACGCTTATTGGCTTTTAATAAAAATTCCAAAGCAGCTTTACTGAAGAAAGCAAAGCGCATGTGATCGTCGATCGCACCGTAATAATGACCGCGATCAAAGAAATTATCACTAGAGTGAGGTTTGATAAAGAAACAAACTCTGCCGTGAACCCATCCGCAATAGACAGAACAATGAATGGCACCTCCAAACCAAGGCACAAACAAATCGCGATAAGCTTCGTGAATGCCCCAAATATGGTCGTAGCGCATACAATCGTACATGGGCAGAATAATTTCGACGCAATGACCCCGTATGTCTAGCTCTCGACTAAGCCCGTAAACGACATCGCCTAGCCCTCCAGCTTTAATTACAGGAGCGCATTCAGAGGCAATTTGTACGATGTACATGTATATTCCTCACTAAAACAACTTGATATATCTTGGTTTTTTATTTCTATTATTTAAACAAAAATTAAGTTTTTTGTCTGGTAACTAAAATACTTTACAGCAAGATGTATCTTTAGGAAGATTTAATTTTTGCACTTGAGCGATACACATTGACGCAAATAATTCCACAAGTTATGACTTAAAAGTTGTTCCTCTCTAAAGATTATCGATGCCATCTGGTCGTACCCACGATCGCATTACTATTTGGAGTTTACCTTGGGTGACGATCGCGACTTTGCTCTCAACTCGCGATAGTAAAACCACATTAATTGTCTCCAGCGCCTTTCTGTTTAGTGGACTGATGTTTGGTCCCGATTTAGATATTTATTCCAGACAGTTTCAGCGTTGGGGAAAATTGCGCTGGATTTGGTTACCCTATCAAAAAACTTTGCGCCATCGCTCTCTGTTGTCTCATGGAATAGCGATCGGGACGGGGATTAGATTGGTTTATTTTTTGAGTGTTTTAGCTATGTTTGCGGCTGTAAGTATGGCGATCGCTCAATCGATTTGGGGATTTGACTGGAATTGGCAGCAATTTGTCAAAAATTCCTTACCAGTTATTTTCGATCGATATCAAAAAGAAGCGATCGCCACCTTTCTAGGTTTAGAATTGGGTGCTATGAGTCATAGTCTTAGCGATTGGTTTTATTCTGCCTATAAACGCCAAAAAAAACAAGCAAGCAAAAAAGTCTAGTACAAGAAGTCAAAATCTGGCGGTTATAATCTAAAATCTAAGCTACTTTTAAATTCAAAGAACGATCGCCATCGTTGTTGAGATAGAGATTAGCGGTTGGTAAATAAATTTTTACTGTTGTTTCTTGGTTGGGTGTACTCTCAACAATTAGTTTTCCTGCATAAATCTCTGTTAAATGTTTAACAATCGCCAAACCCAATCCTGAACCCTGTTGCTCGTAAACTTGCCGCTCGAATTGCATATAAGCACCGATTTGATTAATTTGTTCGGGTGTCATCCCCCTACCGCGATCGCTAATGCTTAAGACTAAATTGTCTTTTTCCTTACTTGTATTCACTTTAATTGGAGTACCAGGCTCGGAAAATTTAACAGCATTATCTAGGATTTCTTCGGCTAATTTTAGTAAATGATTTTGTTCGATTTTTACACTAGCATCTTGTAGCTCTAAAATCAGATCTGCTTCTCGGTTAGATTGTTTGTACTTTTTATCTGCTACATAGCGTAATAAATCTACGATCGAATAAGTGTAATTGCTTTGCAATCTTTGAATTTCTTGTGGATTAGTACGAATAGCTTCTAATTCTAAATAAAATAAATAGTTTTGCACCATCCGCGATAAACGCTTTCCCGATAGCTGAATACAACTGAGCAATTTGCGAATGGTTGATAGATCTAAACACTCAAGTTCAGAATTCAATAAATCTGAAGAGGTTAGAATTCCTGTGAGTACGGTTCTTAATTCGTGAGGTAAAGAACAAGTAATACTCTGTCTGAGACGCTCTAATTCTACTTGTGCTTTGGCTTCAAAAGCCAATTGCTTGCGGATCTGAGTGGCGATCGCGCCTTTTAATTGAGCAGCTTTAACAGGACTGCCTAAATAATCATCGGCTCCCATCTCGATCGCCTTGCGCCATTCTGCTAGGTCGGTACGAGCGCTTAACATAATAATAGGGATTGTTGCTATCGCTGAATGATAACGCAACTGTGACACTAATTGAAAACTATCTAAATCTGGCAATTCGCTAGCACAGATAATCAAAGAGGGTGTTTTTTCCCATACCATTTCTAGAGCGCTGTTACCACTGCTAGCAACAAGTGTCTGAAAGTTTTCTTGGTGTAAAATTAATTGGACTTGTTCTCTTCTATGTTTATATATTTCACTTTCAACTATAAGAACAACTTTTTTTTGATCCATAACGAAGAATATCTTTTAAATTTTATTACATTACTTTGTATTGAGTAATTGTATTTAAGGAGATCGATTAGCTTATTATTAACTAAATATTGTTTAAATATGAGTTGATTTTCCCCTTAGATCTTACATATCTATGTTAATCATCATAAATTCTCAATGTCCTCCGTAAAATAGCTGAATCAACTTTATCAGCTAAATAGCTTAACTCAAAAATATCAAAAATAAGTCAATTGTATTAGGGCAAGCATTTTTATTAGTTACTAGAGCAACTAAAGTAACATTTAAGTTTGCTTATTATCGATCGCGATCGAGTTATTTAATTACATTTAACTTAAAACAGATTACAAAATATAATAATGGCGAGTTTAAGTGACAATCAAAAATATTACTAAATAAAATTAACTTATTTTAAGGATTGAAATGATTACTGCTTTTCCTGGGCCCAATTCTCTCGATTTATCGCAAATTCGCTTAGAAATTCGCGCTCTCCAATCTCGTTTAGTAGAATGGAGGCGTTTGCTTCACCAAAGACCAGAATTGGGATTTAAGGAAGTTCTTACCGCCAAAGCGATCGCGAATCATTTAGAGGAGTGGGGAATCGAACATCAAACAGGAATTGCTCAAACAGGAATAGTGGCTACAATTACAGGGGAACGTCCTGGTTCAGTCTTGGCAATTAGGGCCGATATGGATGCACTCCCGATTCAAGAAGCTTCAGAAATATCATATCGTTCCCAACACCATGGTATCATGCACGCCTGTGGACATGATGGACATGTCGCGATCGCCCTTGGGACTGCTTATTATCTCTCTCAACACCGTCAAGACTTTGCAGGTACAGTTAAGATTATTTTTCAACCTGCTGAAGAAGGACCAGGGGGCGCTAAACCAATGATCGAAGCTGGAGTCCTCAAAAATCCTGATGTTGAGGCAATTATCGGCTTGCATTTATGGAATAATTTACCTTTAGGTACAGTTGGGGTGCGTAGTGGCGCTTTAATGGCTGCGGTGGAATGTTTTCGCGCTCAAATCTTGGGTAAAGGCGGTCATGGCGCTATGCCGCATCAAACTGTAGATCCGATTGTAGTCAGCGCTCAAATTGTTAATGCCCTACAAACTATTGTAGCTCGGAATGTCAATCCAATTGATTCGGCAGTTGTCACCGTAGGTTCCCTTCATGCAGGTAAGGCTCTCAATGTGATTGCTGATGCTGCTAAAATGAGCGGTACAGTTCGTTACTTTAATCCTCAATTAGCTGGTTATTTTCATCAGCGTATCGAATCAATTATTGCTGGTATTTGTCAAAGTCACGGAGCTAAATACGAACTGGATTACTGGAAGCTATATCCACCTGTAATTAATGATGCTCGTATTGCTGAATTAATACGTTCTGTCGCTGTTGAAGTAGTGGAAACACCAGCAGGAGTAGTACCAGAGTGTCAGACTATGGGTGGAGAGGATATGTCTTTCTTTCTACAAGAAGTACCTGGTTGCTATTTCTTTTTGGGTTCGGCTAATTCTAATTTAGGTTTGAACTATCCCCACCACCATCCTCGCTTTGATTTTGATGAAACAGCTTTAGCTATGGGAGTAGAAATATTCGTGCGCTGTGTGGAAAAGTTTAGCAATAGCTGGTAATGTGTTGGTATTTGTCTAGAATCAAGCATTACATCGAGAAATGTCTAGCTGCTTGATTTCTAGGCAAAAGAGTTACTGACCGACTCCAAACGTTTCTTTTGGGACTTCTACATCAACTTGAGTGTTTACTCCAACTGGAATATGGGGAGTAGTTAGTCCTGTATTGTTTTGATCGCCACCGCCAACAAACTGTTGACCTTCATGGGTTTGTTGAATATCACCAGGAGCCATCTGAACTTGAGTAGTAGTATTGATGGCATTATTATTGAAGCAGTTGGGATCTGCTTCCATCGCTGTATTATTTTGCTGATCTGCGGTAGTACCTTCGGGATGGATAGCTACTTGAGTAGTAGCATCAACTGTAGCGCAAGCGCTAGCAGAGGGAGTAAAAGAAGGAGTTAGGGGCATTAAAGTAGCAAATGATAGTAATCCCAAGTAAATTAGCTTGAAATTCATGATTATCTCCTATTATTGAAGGATGAGGATATACTTAGCCTCTTCAATGACTCAATACGTTGAAGATTTTCTTTTATGCAGTTAGAGCCGATCTGAACAGGGTTTTTAGCGTTGAAAGAGTGAACTAAGATATTTTAGTTACTTTAGAGATAAGCGCTTACTCGCTCTAACGGATGTTCTCATCCGCATACTACAACATTTATCAGAGAATAGATAATTTTTAGAGTAATTTTTATCATTTGCGATCGTAAATTCATAATTTATCGATCGCAGTTTTCTTGCGTATATAAATTGCTGCTAAAAACGTAAATAGCTTCTCCTGTAGTAACTAGCTCGAAAATACCATTAAATTTTTTGGTTTGTTGCTCTAAATACTTTTCTGCCACTTTGGTATTTACATGAGTTTCCCTAGCCAGTTGAGATACAGTAATATAGCCATTATTTTTTTTGAGCAGTTCATAAAAAACTCTACCCAGAAGATCTTGATTTTCTTGTGCTTGTTTTTGGTGCAAATTCCAAACTATCCAGCCTCCTAAAGCACTTGCAGATAAACCAATTACAATAGAAGCGATCGTCATATTGATGTCCTGTTTAACTTCAGATTCGTGCCGATAAGATGCATCAAGAGAAGTTACCAGTAAAAAAACTCCCAGGGAAAGACACAAAGCAGCAGCTAATTTTTGACCTAGTTTCATAGTTGGTATTGGTGCCGATCTTGCAATCTGCACCAATTTTAGCTTTAGTTTTTAGTTGCTTCTAAGATCCGAGAAAAGTAAAAGCGAGTGCTAGTCATATCGTTACGAGCGATCGCAAATCCTTTAGTCTCTAGAATAGCAATAATATCTTTTTCGCGATGTTGATAAGCACGAGTAGTTTTGCTAGGCCCAGGAAAAAATTCACCGATTCTTTTTAAAATAGTAAGAAGGCAAGTTTTTGGAGCAAAACTAAGAATGAGACGCGATTCCGCCATACTAGCTAAATGAGCGATCATTTCAGCCGCTTTTTCTTGTGGATAGTGAATGAGAACGTCCAAGCAGATCACTGTATGATATTTACCGCTCAGTGATTCTAAATCTTGTACGGCAAAAGTGGGATTATTATTACTTCCCAAAGCTGCTTGTGCTTTTTCTTTAGCTTCTCCTACCATTTTTTCAGAGATATCGCTAGCATAGACCTGTGCGCCTGCTTCTGCTAGAGGAATACTGAGACTACCTACACCACAACCAGCGTCACAAATAGATAAATTATTTAAATTATTATCGGCTTTTAACCAGCTAACTACAGTATCTACGGTTTGTTGATGACCGATACGAATGTCTTGTTGAACTTTGTTTACTTCTCCATCGCCGTAAATTCTGCGCCAGCGATCGAATCCAGTAGCATTAAAGTATTCTCTTACAATTGTTTTATCGTCAACCGAGTTCATAAATTGAGATTGTAATTAAAGACTGGGGCTGGTTTCATACTTTAGCAGGTTTTTAGCACTTACTTATCATTTAACCTTTACCAAAAAAATATTTGAAGATTAGTTGTCTAAATTTTTGATTAATTTACTTGACTAATAAAATCGGTATTTTTACTCTAGCAAAAGCATTTTCGTGATTTTATTCTAAGGATAAATAACTACTTTGCTTGAGATGAGCCAGTTAATATCTAATTACGAATTGCTCAAAAAATATGTGTCAGGAGAACGAAATTTTGCTCATGTCAATTTAAATTTAATCGATCTAAATCAAGCGATTATTAGAGAAGCAAATTTCTTGGCATCTAATTTTAATTTAGCGAACTTACAAAGTATCAATTTAAGTGATTCTTGTTTAGATAGTTCTTATTTAATTGGTTGTAACCTAAAAAACTCTACTTTGAAGCGAACTAGTTTTCAGAATGCTTGTTTGGTTGGAGCTAATTTGCAACAAGCTTGTCTAGAAGAATCTAACTTACAAGCAGCAGATCTCAAAGGGGTTAATCTACAAAAAGCTTATTTACATAAAGCCCATCTTTATCAAGCCGATTTAAGAAAAGCTCAACTACAGCAATCTCTTCTCGATGGAGCTTATTTAGACGGTGCTTACTACGACGATACCACTAAATTCGATCGCGATTTCAATCCAGTTAAGGCTGGAATGGTTTTGGTAGACAAGAAACAAGATAGGGAGCAAGCAAGTTTAGCAGAAGCTAGTAAGTTACTGGCAAATTCAAGCGCCACCGCAACCGATCCATCATCAACACAAAACGTTAAATGGAGTTTCCTAAAAGAAGATATCTTTAAAGATCCACAAATAATGAAACAAATTTTTCAACAATATCAAGGAAGATATTACTTACTTAACAAAATCGGTCATCTCTTAAAAACCAAATCCGAAAAATTTGCTCCAGAATCCCCAAATAATCAGTAATACTAAGAGTTCTCTAAAAGATCGGTATTTTCCCTATTGTGGATAAAAACTAAAGAAAACTATGTTGGAGTTGGCTAATTCGTAAGATTTACTGCTGAGTCGTATGTCTGGCGTAACCAATCAAAATCAGTTCAATATTCTGAGAAGATATGTAGCTGGAGAGAGAGACTTCAACCAGATTAATTTGGTGGGAATCAACTTGACAGGTGCAGTTCTCAAAGCAGTTAATATGGAAGGAGCAAATCTAGCTTTCAGCAATCTCACTAGAATCAATCTGAGTGATTCTAATTTAGTTGAAATCGTTTTAAGTCAAGCTCTTTTAGTTAATTCCAATCTCAGAAGAAGCAATCTACAACGAGCAGATCTTAGTGAGACTAACTTAAAACAAGCTTTTCTTGAGGAAGCTAATCTAAAAGCAGCGAATTTACAGGGTGCTGACTTAGATGGAGCTTATCTACATAAGGCTATTCTCCAAGGAGCCGATCTTAGGAACGCTAAACTGACAAAAACTCTGGCAGAAAGTGCTTATTATGACGATACTACCAGATTCGATCGCGATTTCGATCCTGCTTCTGTAGGTATGATTAAATTAGGTGAGAAACCACAAGGCGATCGCCAAGAAAATTTAGAGCATTTAAGCGGTAATTTAGCCAAAGATGTGCAAAATTTAAAATCTTTCTTAGAAAAAGAGCGGAATAATTCTTTTCTAGTTAATAAAATTAGTTCTTTGCTTAAATCAAAACCGCAACAAGAAGGGAATAGGGATTAGGGATTAGAAATCGACAAGAATTTGCCAGAAGCAAAAGCCTAAAATAATTGTGGTTAAATGTTGTACCAGCATTAATTTAAAAGATTGACGAGCTATTTTTTGTGTCAACAAAATAGATAAACACACACCGAAAATTAATACTATTCCCTGCAAAAAATTAATCACTGCTGGATGAGCGATTAATGTTGGTAAATTTTCGGCTGTCAAACCAAAGGTTGCTAAAGTAACTGGTAAAATTAATCCTGCTTCTGATAACCCCAAATCTAAATAATGGGATAGATTAGCTGCTAAGACTAGAGGTAAGTAACCATAGGCTAATTCGACAAATTTGCGTGGTTTAATTGTTTGTGTGCTGTAAATTAATTTAATGACAAAATGACCAAATAAAGGCGCGATCGCTGGTAAACTCAAAACAGCTACAGACACCCACGAATGTATCCAAAAGCTATCTAAATTTAGCTCCCAATTCAATTTAGTTTCTATCTCTGGCAGGCGATGTAAAAATACTACATCCAAAAGTAAAAATAAGAGAGCTACTTCATAACTTTTAGGTACGTGAGTAGTCCATAATTCAATCCCTGGAGGACGCAAATTAAACTCTACCGATCGATGGGGACAAGCTTTTAAACAAGTCATGCACAAGACGCAATCTTTGTTGTCTTCTAATTGTGCGGGATGGGAATATAAGGGACAGCCATCGGTTTCCATTCCTTCACCTTTTTGTGCGCCTCCTTTGTAGCATTGATAGGTGGTACATTCTGCCGAACAAATTCCTTGTTGCGCTCTTAATTCGGTGATGGAAAGCTTAGCAAACATGCCATTCATTCCACCGATCGGACACAAATAACGACACCAAAAACGACGCTCAAAAATGGCAGAAAAAATCATAGCTCCTGCTGTAATTAACAACAGTAAACAAGCAGAAAGATAGGCAGTATTTTCTAAATTCCAAATTTCTTCCCACAACAAAATTAAGGCAAATAAACCAAATAAAAACCAGCCGCCCCATTTATCTGCATATTCTCTGGGCCATTTTTTGAGTTGACGAGGAAATAACCACAAAGAAATTTTTTGAGTGATTTCTCCATAAATCATAAAAGGACAAACTGCACACCAAAGTCTACCAACAAAAGGAAAACCAATTAATACTAAGGGCCACCACCAAGCCCAAAAGAAATTAAGAGCGAAATTTTGCGATCGCTGTTGGGGACCAATAAATAAAATAATCACAATTAGAGCAAAAGCTGTCAAAGTAAAGCCATAATTAAGGCGGTCTGTCCACCATTTACTGCGTAAAAATTGACGCAAACGAGGATAAACATTTAAAAGATTGAGGCGAAATTGTCTTTTTTTGCTTTGAGATGACCAAAGAATTTCTTCAGTTATATCAGTACAATTTGACTGAACGACAGCGCGTTCTAGTATATTTTCTAGTTCTCTTAAATTGTTAGGAAAATCGTAAGATTGTAGCTTTCTTAATGCTTCTGGAGTAAGACGATTTTTCTTTAATCTTTTGGCGCGACAAATCAGATTTAGATAATAATTAGCTTGATCTTCGATGTCTGCTTTTCTAACTCGAAGGGGTGGGACTTTAATTAATTCGCCGACTAATGAATCGATTTGGGGTAAGGTTTTTTCAGAAATAAAAATAATTTTAGCAAGAGAAGTTTTTTCTGCTGCTGGTGCTTCTGACGATCGACCGATCGGAATATAAGTTCCTGTTTGAAGAAGACGAATTATCGAGGGAAATAGATCTTTTGGTAATTCTTGAATGTTATTAAGAATTAACGTTCCTTTGCCTAAAACTTCAATCAATCCTGGTTTTCCGCCACTACGACCAAATAATTCTGCTCCCGATGCTTGAATTTTACTACAATCAATTTTGACGATCGCTTCTCGGCGATCGCGAGAATTAAAATGAATTAGGGCAGCTATATTGTCTTTTTCCAATCCTGGTTCGCCAAAAATGAGGACAGAATTACGATTTTCTGAAGCTTGTTTGATTTGCGATCGCAATCTATCTGCATAACGACTTTTGCCAATAATTCCTCTTTTAGCTTTATTAACTAAATAAGGTCTTAAAATAGTTTGACGTTCTTGGGCAAAATTTAATTGAGACGATAATTTTTTGACTGATTCGGCTAGATATTTAGAAAGAGCTTGCACTATCTCTGGATATTTTTCTACTAATTCTTGTAGCTCTTGGATATTAATAAACCAAAATTTACATTCACTCAGAGTAGTAACTGTATATTGAACGGGTTGATTGAGGATAATTGCTTGCAGGTTTAAAACAGTTCCAGGTAACAATCCCACTGCTTGTGAAAATTCGCCACTGCTCTCAATTTGACCGCAGCGAAGAATGTATAGTCTTTCTGGAGGGGTATTTTCTTGAAGTAGAGTTTGATTGGCTGAGACAGTAAGTTCCTGTAAAGTTGGCGCGATCGCTTCTAATACTTCTCTAGAGAGGATAGTTAACGCTGTTCTTTCTTGTAACCAAGTAATTAAATCGGTCAAGTTCATCTTTCACGATGCTCCGATTCGTCTTTGTTTTTATAGAAAGTTTCACCCTACTAGCAAAAGATCGGTGCGACCAACCTTGTTCTTACTCGCCTTCTCGATATTGTCTCATATTTAGAGAGACAGGAGATTAAAGATGTCGTCCAGTTAACTGTAAAGTTATGTAAAATCTTGCAGAACTCTCCGAAGTTGATCTGACAAGTAAACAGTGGAAGCACCAAATCCACATTCAATCAACTTTACAAAACTAGGAGAAAAAAATGTCGAACATAGACATCATTCGTGCATGGAAAGATGATGATTATCTCAATAGCTTAAGCGAAGAGCAACGTTCTCAATTGCCTGAAAACCCAGCAGGGATAGTTGAACTTTCAGACGAGGATATGGAAGGTGTTAACGGCGGCTGGGGTAGCTACTATCGTTGCGGCGGCGGCGGAAGTAATGGTTGCAATAATAGCCAAAACGGCATTTGTGTAACTAATGGCAACGGAGCCGGCTGTAATTCAATTGGAATTTGCCCTGGAAGATAAGTAAATAAACTTGCATAGATTATAAGTCTACAACTTTTAGTTGAGCTTATAGTCGCATTTTCATCCCCACCTCACGACCTGGTTCTCAGATGCCGTGAGCTGGGGAAATTTTGAGATGTTGTTAATCTTAAGTCCCTTTGCTCTTCTACACCTACAGTCATTATGAATCAGAATAGCTTTCAGGCTTCTGCTTGGTACAATGCGATCGAATTAACGCAAAGAATCGCTTCACTAAAAGCAGATCCAAATAAAATTCTCAACTTTGAAGTCAACTCGGAACTTTCTCAGCAAAGACTGAACCGTTGGCGATCGCAAGTTCCTTTCAAAACTGAATCCTATTTTGACCAGCGTTTACAACTAGATGGCATTACCGAAGATGAATTTATCTATCTCCTTGGCGAGTCAGTTGAAGCTATCAAAGATCGTTTTTCCGAGCCTCCAGAGTGGTTGGCGAGTCTTGAAAGAGTATTTTGCTACGATAATGAATCTAACCTCACACAATTACCTTCCTCAGAAGAGTTAGAAGAGCAAGAAATAAGATTATTTTTGTATGCTATTGAACCACTTATTTGTCAAGGACGCGATCGACTAAGAGAAACAATTAACAAACTTAGCCAAGATCAAAATGACTTGCCTTTCGATCCGAATACAGTTGAAGAAATTTTAGTTACTAATCTTCCAGGGAAGTTACTCAATATTTGTAGCCGCACAATGGTTTTAGAACTGCAAATAGCTAGTCTGCAAGAACGGCTTCAAGGTGACAATCCACAAGCAAGATTTTATAGCTTTGTCGAATCTCTGCGCCAGCAAGAGCAATTAATTAAACTCTTTCAAGAGTATCCCATTATGGCTCGTCAACTAATTATAACTATCGAGCAGTGGGTCAGATTTAGCGGCGAATTTTTAGAGCGATTGTGTGCTGATTGGCAAGAAATCAGGACTATTTTTAGTCCAGAGAAAGATCCAGGTCAACTTGTAGAATTCAAGTCAGGTGAGGGAGATAGTCATAGAGGAGGTCGTTCAGTCGCGATCGCTGAGTTTAGTTCTGGTTTTCAGTTAGTCTACAAACCCAGATCTCTAGCTATCGACGTACACTTTCAGGAATTATTAACTTGGCTCAATCAGAAAGGCGATCGTATATCATTTCGTACCATTAAAATCCTCGATCGCCACTCCCATGGTTGGGTAGAATTTGTAGCCGCTCAAACTTGTACATCAGAAGAAGCAATTGAGCGTTTCTACGAACGCCAGGGAGGCTACCTAGCTTTACTATACCTTCTTGAAGCTACCGATTTTCACTCAGAAAACCTAATTGCTGCGGGTGAATATCCAGTTTTAATCGATCTTGAATCCTTATTCCATCCCTATACCGCCCAAGTTGATTCTACACAGACTAAACTGACAAAATCCAATCAGCTTGCTATCAATGCTCTCAATTACTCCGTTTTACGTAGCGGTTTGTTGCCTCAGCGAATTTGGTCAAATGGAGACAATGACGGTGTTGATATTAGTGGTTTAGGCGCACAAAAAGGTCAACTAACTCCTTTTGAAGTTCCCTACTGGGAGGCAATTGGAACAGATCGAATGCAATTAAAGCGCAAACGCATGGAAATACCAGGAACTCACAATCAACCTACTCTCAACGATGCTGAAGTTAGTGTGCTCGATCGTGCAGATGCTTTATCTACTGGGTTCACCACAATTTATCATCTGCTCCTCAAACATCGAGAGCAATTACTGTCTGAAGATAGTCCGATCGCCAAATTTGCCAAAGATGAAATTCGCGTTATTATACGACCGACGAGATTCTACGCTTTATTACTCATCGATAGTCTTCATCCGAAAATGCTGTGCAATGCACTAGAGAGAGAACGTTTGTTCGATCGCCTTTGGTTCGGTATCGAGCAGCAACCACAGCTAGCTAGACTAATTCGTGCTGAACGTGAAGATTTGTGGAATGGGGATGTTCCTATGTTTACAACCTATGCCAATTCCACTCATCTATTGACGACTAATCAAGAGCAAATATCTAACTTCTTTGAGCGATCGGGGATGGATTTAGTTAAGTCTCGTCTACAACAATTGAGTGAAACCGATCTTAAGTTACAACTCCGCTTGATCGATCGTTCTCTGACTGCTTTAATCCTAGCTTCAGAGCCAGCACAGATGACTAGTTATCCTCTGGGGGAATCTCAAAGCATAGCTAGTCGCGAACAATTAATAACAGCAGCAGTTGATGTTGCTAAGCGATTAGAAGAACTGGCTTTTAAAGGTGACAATGACTTGAGTTGGATTGGCTTAAAACCAGTCAATGAACGCTATTGTTCTCTTATTTCCCTAGGAGCGGATTTATATGACGGTTTATCGGGAATTGCGCTGTTTTTTGCCTATTTGGGGGCGATCTCTGCCCAAAAACACTATACTTCTCTTGCCAGAGCTACCTTAGTCACAATTAGAAGTCAGATAGCGCAAAGCAAAGAATCGTTCAAGTCAATTGGTGGTTTTGAAGGTTGGGGTGGAATAATTTACACCCTAACTCATTTAGCGATGCTGTGGGATGAACCAGAGTTGTTAACTGAGGCTGAAGAATTAGTCAAACTGATACCTCCTTTAATTGAGAAAGATAAAAGCTTAGATATTATTGCTGGTGCGGCTGGATGTATGATGAGCTTGCTTGCTCTATATCGTTGCGCTCCTTCTGAATCTATCCTAGCTGTTGCTATTAGTTGTGGCGATCGCTTGATTTCTCAGGTACAAAAGATGCCTCAAGGCATGGGTTGGACAATCCCAAATCCAGAGCCGAATTCAGAACAAAAACCCCTGACTGGTTTCGCTCACGGTGCAGCAGGTATAGCTTCAGCTTTACTAGAATTAGCAGCAATAACAGGAGAGGAACGTTTCTTTTCCATAGCTCTTGAAGGTATTGCTTACGAGCGCAGTCTCTTTATTCCTAATTTAGGCAATTGGCCCGATCTACGCAATTTTAGCGATCGAGTTTTATCTAGCGATCGCAGCCAACACTATTGTATGACTGCATGGTGTCATGGCGCTCCAGGGATTGGACTAGCTCGATTGCGTTCTCTGCCATACCTGAATGATGCTGAAATTAGAGCCGAGATCGATATAGCTCTTCAGACTACTGTAACTAGCGGTTTTGGTTCCAACCATTCTCTTTGTCACGGAGATTTGGGCAATTTAGAACTACTGCTGCAAGCAAATCTAGCTTTTAATAATCAGCAGTCGCAAGAGCGAGTCGATCGCTTTACGGCGATCGTCCTTGAAAGTATTAAACAACATGGCTGGCTTTGTGGAATGCCTTTAGGAGCCGAAACCCCTGGACTGATGACTGGACTGGCAGGTATTGGCTATGGATTGCTACGTTTAGCCGAACCAGAGCGCGTGTCTTCTGTATTGCTGTTGGAAGCACCGAAGCTAAAAGGCAGAAGGCAGAAGGCAGAAGGCAGATTGTCTAAATATTACCCGATCGCCGTAAATGACACTTCTTCTCTGGTTTAATTCCAACTTGTTTCTGGTAAACGGACGATGACTATAGCTATTCAAACGGGCGATCGTACTATTAATGCTCAAGAAATTCTTCCTCTTCTTGTCAACTACCAAATGCTTTCCCGCTTTGTGTATGAGAGTATTATCGACCAAGCGATCGAATCAATTGAATGTACTCCTGAAGAAGTCGCGATCGCCTGTTCCCAATTGGCTCAAACATATCAACTCTCGACTGACAAAGAACGTCAAACTTGGTTAGCCCGCCACTGTCTCAATCTAAAACAGTTTATCGCTTTAGCTACCAGAGATTTGAGAATTGAAAAATTTAAACAAGCTAATTGGAGTAACGAAGTACAGTCGCATTTTCTTCGTCGCAAACAACAATTAGATCGAGTTATCTATTCGGTAATTTTGACTCAAGACCTGAGCATTGCTCAAGAAATTTATTTCCGCATTCAGGAAAAAGAACAATCTTTCTCTGAGTTAGCACGAGCATATTCTCAAGATTCAACGGCAGAGATAGGCGGATTAGTCGGACCGATCGAGTTAGGTAATCTACCGCCATCGATCGCTAAACGTCTTTCTAGCAGTCAAGAAAATCAAGTCTCTTTATAGTGTTCTGTCAATTAATTAATGATGGGGTATTTAGGTAGAATTAGTGAAAATGCAATCGCCTTAAATTGATGCCTAAGAAATATATCATTGACTTAACTCAAGCAGAACAACAATCACTCAAAAAATTGACAAGCACAGGTAAACATGCAGCCTACAAAATTAATCATGCTCGTATTTTGCTCAAAGCTGATGTAAATCAACCAGACGGGGGTTGGTCAGATCAAGCGATCGCTTCGGCTTTAGGCATAAGTATCTCAACAATAGACTTCTTGCAGAAGTCAGGCAAGAGGCAAGAGGCACTCATGCAAAAGGGATAGAAATTTACATTTTGACTATTAAAAATGATTATTTTGTTATTTTTGCAAGAGGTCTAATAGAAAGGGTAAGGCAACGCTTTGTAGAAGAAGGAATTGATGCTGCATTAAGTTATCGTCAGGGTCGTGGACGTAAACAGAGACGCTTAGATGGGGAACAAGAGGCATATTTGCTAGCGATCGCCTGTAGTGAAGCACCTCAAGGAAGGGAACGATGCACTCTGCGGATGTTAGCTGACAAGATGGTCGAATTAAATCATGTCGAGTCTTTATCTCATGAAACAGTACGTCAGACGCTAAAAAAAATGAAATCAAACCTTGGCAAAAAGATGGCTGGGTAATTCCTCCACAGCAAAATGCCGAATTCGTCTGTCAAATGAAATCAGTATTGTTCGTTTATCAACGTTCCCAAACATGGCAGTTGGTTAAACATGGCAGAGATCGAGCTAAGTGTTTTGTCTCGACAATGCCTCAATCGAAGAATTGCTGACATAACTACATTAAAGCAGGAAGTAGCTTGTTGGTGTCATGAGCGTAATACAAAAGAAACTTGGATTGACTGGCGATTTACCACTGAAGATGCTCGGATAAAACTCAAGAGACTTTACCCATCAATTAATCATTGACAGACCACTACGAGCAAATCTAGTTCCTCAACTTAAAGTTGACCAAGCTTTTGTCTCGATCGCCATTTCTGCTTTGGTAATTTATAGTTATCGATACTCAGTTTGTCATCAACCCTTAAGGGTTGACTACGAGCAAATCTAGTTCCTCAACTTAAAAGCGTTCTCCTGAACTCTTGTTCGCAGTTGCCAAAACCTTTTACAATGAGGAACAAAGCAAATCTGCCATAAAAAAGGTTAAGAAATTATGACTCCATCTTTAATGAACTTTTTCTACAGTCTGTTAGCAGGAACTGCAATCGTAGTCATTCCAGCTACAGCGTTTTTGATTTTTGTTAGCCAAAAAGATAAAATTCAACGCGGCTAAATCAGCTCGAAATCAACTCCCTTCGGGAGAGGCAACAGGCAACAGGCAACAGAAAGTTTTTTGGTTAGATACAAGATTTGTTGGCTGTGTTGCCTTGAATATATTTCAACACCGAATGGTGTTGCTCAAATGTACTTATCCTCAGTTTCCAGGCTCTAAAAGTTAAAACGAGTCGATCGTTTCTGGCTAAGAAACTGAGGTTTTCCAATCATCGATAAAAACTGCCAAAATAAAATTGTGATTGTTAACGATTCGATCGCTAAAATTAACAGCTAAAATCCTTATCTACATTTAAAGCTAAAGCGATCGACCAATATCTTGAAGGGAAATCTACGGTTAAAGTAGAGATGTTAGTTGTAAAGTAGCTACCATAGAACTAAGTTAGGAGATTAGTGTAGCAATGGTAAACTTTGGGCTGAACTCAGCCAGCATATTGGGGATATTTCTAGCGGTAGCGGGAGCGTCACTCTACTTCATGCGTTCCGTGCGTCCAGAATTATCGAGAGATCAAGATATTTTCTTCGCCGCCGTCGGTCTTTTGTGTGGTTTTATCTTATTATTTCAAGGATGGCGACTCGATCCCATCCTGCAATTCGGTCAATTTCTCCTAACTGGTTCGACAATCTTTTTTGCTGTAGAAACGATTCGTTTGCGTGGAATTGCTACCGAACAAGCTAGGCGTAATACACCTATTGTGGAACGCGATCGCCCTGTAGCTCAAGCTTGGACTTACGAACAAGAAGCTGAGTTAGATAGACTAGAGCCTTATGCGGAAGATCGCTATGACGAGCCCAAATTAAGACCCTATCAAGATTCTAGTAGACCTTCGAGAAGATCGGGAAATAGTTACGATCGCGATGAACCTTCCAGCAGTAGCAGACGGAGTAGTTCCGAGCGTCCCAATTACAGAGAATCGAGAGATCGAGATAGCGAACGACCTCGTCGTCCTCGCCCTAGTGCCTCTTCTAATAGCGATCGCTATAATAACTACACTAATACTGATAGTAGTTGGGAAGAAACCCCTGATGCTTGGGGAGACGAACCAGCTTACCCAACTCGTTCTCGTCGTCCTCGCCCAGAAACTCGCTCTTCTGAAGATCCTCCTAAACCAAGTAAGCGCCGTCGTCGTCCTTCTTCTGGACCTAGAGAAATCGAGCGAGAAGCTGAACCTTCTCCCTATGTAGATTACCAACCCATCGACGAATCAGAAACTGATAATCGTCGCGACAATAGAGATAAACCGCAAGATCTCGATCTCAAACCCCAACCTCCGCGCGATCGTAATGAAGATAATTCAATCAATTTTGATTATTGATTTTCTTATTGAAGAAGGTAGAAGCCAGAATCGAAGTGAAAAATTATTTGGCTAATCCTATTCTCAGCAAATGTTATCGCTGGGGGGTAGGATTAGTTTTTTTAAGTTGGTTAAGCGCTTGTAATTCCCCTCAAGTAACAATAAATTCTAATTACCTTAATAGTCGTTTTAATGACGAACAGCCTGCTATTAGTGGCGATGGTCGCAAGTTGGTGTTTGTCTCCAGTCGCAATGGTAGCAGTCAAATTTATTTATACAACCTAGACAAAAAGCAATTATCTCAGTTACCAGGATTGAATTTTAATGGTGCGATCGCTCAAACTCCTAGTCTGAGTAGAACGGGTCGCTATATTATCTATGTTTCTAGTATTGAAGGTCGTCCCGACTTAGTTTTGTACGATCGAGCGATTAATCGACCTGAAATTTTGACTAAAGGTTATCGCAGTTGGATCAGAAATCCTCACATCAGTCCTGAAGGACGCTACATTGTTTTTGAGACGGCTCGTCGCGGTCAATGGGATGTTGAAGTATTCGATCGCGGACCAAACATTGAACCAGATTTGGCTGATGGTAGTAGAATTAATCCTTGATTTCTGTTAAAACAACCGAAAGATAAAGGGATAACGGAAAGATTGAGCAGGACTTTCCAGTACTCGAATAATAGCAATAATGGGCATAATCCAGCTAATCAAAAGTAGTACGGGTAATAAGAGAAAACCTATTAATAACCAGGTTAAGATGCCAAAAATAATGCCATAGAGCCAAACATTAACATGAAAATTCAGAGATTCTTTGGCATTTTCCTTGACGACTGGATCGTCAGAAATAAACAGAACGGCGATGGGAATTCCCACCGAAATAACTAAAGAACTCAAGAAAATCGAGCCATGACAAAGAATTGAGAGCAATTTTCTTTTATCGGAATCGTAACTATTCATCTCTAATTATTCCTTACATTAAAACTGTTGCAGGAAGCGTAAATCGCTATTATACAAGCGGCGGATATCATCAATTTGATGTAAAACCATCGCAAATCTTTCCACCCCAAAACCAGCAGCAAAACCTGTATATACTTCTGGATCGTAACCAACAGCTTTTAGCACATTGGGGTCAACCATGCCGCAACCGAGAACTTCAAGCCATTTCCCCTTCCATTGCACATCTACTTCTGCCGAGGGTTCGGTAAAAGGGAAATAACTGGTGCGAAACTGCATCGGCAAATCTTCACCAAACATTTGACGAATGAATTCTTTAATCGTGCCTTTGAGATCGGTAAATTGTAAACCGCGATCGACTGCCAATAATTCCACTTGATGAAACACTGCCGAATGAGTTGCATCAACGGTATCGCGGCGATAAACTCGACCAGGGGCAACAACTCGAACTGGTGGTTCGTGAGACTCCATATAACGAATCTGAACTGAAGAGGTTTGAGTTCTCAGTAAACTACCACCAGGCAAGTAGAAAGTATCCTGCATATCTCTGGCAGGATGGTCAGCAGGAGTATTAAGAGCTTCAAAATTATAGTATTCAGTTTCGATGTGAGGTCCCGTAGCGACCGTGTAGCCCAAACCAACAAAAATATTCATCATGCGATCGATGGTACTGTTGAGGGGATGAAAACGACCGAGGGGACGATAAACTCCAGGCATGGTGACATCAAGAGTTTCTGACTCTAGTTTTGCCTGAATTTGAGCCTTTTGTAGCTGCTGGCGCTGTCGATCGAGATGGTCTTGAATGAGATCTTTAACCTGGTTTGCCAAAGCACCGATCGCAGGTCGTTCTTCTGGGGTTAGTTTGCCCATGCCTCGCAAAATTTGCGACAACTGCCCTTTTTTGCCCAAGTAGGCAACTCTCAGTTGCTCTAGTTCTTCTAGAGTAGTTGTGGCAACAATTGAGGTTTGTGCCGATTGTTGTAGTTCTTTTAGTTCAGTTTCAATCTGCATTAGCTATCTGCAAGGGCTGGTAGTTAGAGTCGATTCTGGTATCACATTGATTAGTCTATCAAACCAGTTCCTCATCTTGAGCTAAATCTTCAGCATGAAAAGCAAAAAAAGATTCTCAAACAGCCTGAAGAAACAATTTGTCCGATTATCGAGCGATCGAGAATTGTTTGAATCGCCAAAGAAAAAAAGAAATGGGACAAAGCTTGTAAGAAAAGTGTCTGCGGAATGGCATGATATTTTAAGATAACCAAATGTCAATTTATGCTCTTGGGCAGATCGATGCTTAATGTTGCGATTGTGCGGCGATAGTAACTGAGAAAATCAACCAAGATAATCTGTCTTTAGTATAAATTTTACCAATCCTCTCTAGAGGGAAATTTCACCAATCGGTCAAATGTTTCGAGGAGAACGATGTTAATGTTGAAAAGATTAATTTTAGGCATTGTAGCTGTTGTATTTTTTGTTTTGCAATTCAATACAGCAAATGCAACCGCTTTTGAAGTTGACAAGGATATTCGCACAGTCAAACTGAATCCACAAGGCGACCCAACCACCTTAACTTTGGCACAAGTTAAACAAGGACAGCGCTTGTTTGTTAGTACTTGTTCTGACTGTCATAAAGGTGGGTCAACTAAAACCAATCCTAACGTCGGCTTGGGTTTGCAGTCTCTTGAAGGTGCAGAGCCTTCTCGCGATAATATCGTTGCCATCGTCGATTATTTAAAAAATCCTACTACCTACGATGGCGAAAAACCAATCCTTGAGCTTCACCCCAATACCACCAGAGCAGATCTTTATCCTGAAATGAGAAATCTTACTGATGATGACCTCGAAGCGATCGCAGGACATATCTTAATTCAGCCAAAGATTCGCGGCATCATGTGGGGTGGCGGAAAAGTTTACAACTAGATCGACTTATCTCAGATAAGATTATAAAAAACTTACTTTTGTTGGGGCAGGGGATAATTTTCAATCCCCTTTTGTTTTAAGGTTTTTGCCATACTAAACACTGGTCAATTCTGCTTCGGGAGGATTTTCCTGTCTTAGACTAGGCATATTCATCGATTGCTCGATATCATTAATAATCGCTCCGATTAAGGGCAATTCAGTTTCTGCAAATTGATCTAGGGTTTCATTCAACAGGCTTCCTTTGGTAATTCCTGGTCTGGCAACCAAAATAATGCCATCAGTTAGCGGTTCCACTAACAGCGGGTCGTTGTATTTAGATAGGGGAGGACTATCAATGATGACTGAATCGAAGCGTCCACGAGCATCCTCAATAAAGCGGCGAAACTCATCTGACTCAAAAATAGCAGCTACTTGACGATATTTACCAGGACTAGGTGCTACATACAAATTTTCAATGCCTGGAACTAAGCGAATAGCGTCGCTACGGTTAGCATAATACTGTAAAGGCTGAGTCACATATTCGCGATCGGCTTGGATCTGGAAAGATTTAGCTAGGGAATTAGAACGCAAATCGGCTTCAATGATAAGGGTACGCTTACCCGCACGAGCTGAGGCGATCGCTAAATTATAGGCATTGACACTCCTCCCTTCATCATTACTGGCGCTGGCGATTAAAATAACTTTGGCAGCTTTGGTACTGAGACGGCGAATGTTACTACGAATCCGCTCATAAAAGGCTAAATAAAAAGAATCAATATCAACTAAAAGGGGTTGCTCCTTGCCATCGACATCAAAACAATAGACGTAGGGTACTTGTCCCAAAATCGGCACTTCTTTATCGGTAAGCAAATCGCGAATTTCTTTCGGTGTATGCAATCTGTCGTCTAGAGTAGCTAACAAGAATATTCCTCCCGCCGCCAAAACTAAACCTAAACCTGTACCTGCTAGCAGAATCAAGAAGGGACTCATCTTAGCTAGGGTAGTCGGGACAACTGGGACTACCAATGGCGGTTGAGCGATCGCATAGCTACCGATGGTTTCAGCTTCTGCTGCACGCGCATCAACCATAGCTGAGAGAATAGTTTGGTAAAGAGCGCGTTTAAGCTCTACTTCTTGTGCCAAGCGTGCTTGCTGCAATTGGCGTTCGGGAGATTGTTCGTATTGTTGTCTGAGTTTTTTTTCCGTTTTCTTGAGGGATTCAAGCTGTCTTACCAATCCTTCTCGCTGAGTTCGCAATATTGACAAGTTATTGGCAAACTCTTGTCTAGCTGGATCGAGACTGCTCTCTACCCTCACTTTGTTAGGTGGTAGGGGTTTAAAATCACCACCACCACCAAGTACTTCTGTTGCTCGCTGTTGTAGCATTTTCTCAGTGGATTGCTTTTGCTTGAGCAGAACAGTCAGTTTGGGGTGATTTGCTTTTAAGTCTTTTTGCAGTAGATCGATCTGTGCGTCTGTTTGCACGATTTGCGATCGCAAACTCGCTATCAGTGGATCGGCACTCAAAGCAGCAGAAGTAAATGCTTGGGAAGGCGATAATCCCAGTTGATTGACAACGCTGTTAATTTGCCCGTCAATTTCTTCGAGAACTAATTCTAGTTGTCTCTGTTGTTGTTCGCTACCAGTAATGGAATTAAATAGACTACCATCTTGAAGGGAAAGTAAAGGCGCTCCTTTGGTACTCATGAAGCGATAGAATTTTTCTTCCGCTTGAGCTAGTTGTGGTTGAACTTCGTTTAATCTTTCTTGAAGTGCCTCAATTCTAGTCCGCAATTGCGCGGTGTTGATTAAGCGACTTTGCTCAACCATTTCCTTCATAAACGTTCCCAACACAAACAGTGCTCTATCGGGAGTAAGTGCCTCTGTATACTCCATTGTTACTATTTGTGGCGTTACTTTACCTTTAACTGGTTCTGGAAGAATGATTTTTAATTTTTTGTCGATTATTTCCTGGAGCTGTTCGTCAGTTAGCTTTAATTGCTGCTTGATACGGCTTTGAACGGGCGGACTCAGCAGGGCATTAACCTCAATTAGTCTTCCCTGTTCTTGTAGCTGTTCTCCCGCATTGGTAAACAGAGGCGGCGGATTGCTATAAGATAGCTGACCAGTAGCTTTGTAAGATGTTTTTGGTTTGGGTGGATCGGGTTGGAGGGCAACTATTGCCGATATGCCTAAGACCAAAGCGAAAATAAACAAACCTAGTAATTTATGCTGGTTGAAAGCGATCGAGAAACGTTTAAGAATCGGTGGAGTCATAATCTAGTTACATCAAGATGTTAATCGTCATTGCCAAATAGACCATCGAAGAAAGCACGAAAGCCAAAAACGCTACGGATTGGTTGAGTAATTACATCAAAGGCATTAAAAATTTTACCTAATAATGTGCGACTCACAACGATCGTATCTTCGTCTTGCAAAGGAATATTTTGGGCAATATCGCCGTTAATAGCTGCTTTGGTATTCAGTTTTTGTGAAGCAATTCCTCCTTTTTCTGGTGCAAATCGCATCAGCGCTACTTCATCGTCAACCAGAAGAGGGTCGTTGGGAGGTAAAGAAGCAATCACATCCAAAAATGTACTGCCATTAGGTAAGCTGAGGTTGCGAAATCCTACTCCTGTATTAGCGGGACTTAATACTCTGACTGTAATATTAGGTTTGGGTAAGGTAGAACGTGCTATCAACGAACGATCGTAATTTTGAGAATTGCCAATTTCCAACTTGGCAACAACGATGGTATCTCCACCTTGCAAGCGGATCAGAGGTGGCTTTTGTCCAGTAACTAGGGGAGTATAGAGATCGATTCTTTTTTCGAGTACCGTACCATCCACCAGGGTACGACGAAGCATAACAGTTCTGAGGTCGGCATTGCCAGTACTACCTCCTGCCGAAATTAGAGCTGCTATAATTGGCGCACCAGTAGCTAAGCCATAAAAACCTGGTCGAGAAACTTCTCCTAAAACTGCAATATCAGCAGGACGGGGTGCTGAAAGGACGGCATTAACTTCAGGTGCTTCTTGTAAATATTCGCGGGTTAGTTGTTGACTTATTTTGTTTTCTACTTCCCTTAAGGTTAATCCTGCTAAAGCAACTCTTCCCAAAATTGGTATATTGCCGTTACCTTCACTATCGATCGTGACGGTACCACTAAATTCGGAAAAATTGGGTACATTGATGGCAATATTATCACCGACATCTAAGCGATAGAGATTAAACTGTTCCAAACTGTTGAGCGATTGCTCTAGATTGGGTGCCAAGTTTTGATTGTAGGGAAGGACGCGGTTTCCGTTTGTTGGAGATGGTATTGGTTGAGAAGTTTGTTCTTGTACTTGTTCGGGTGCAGATGGTGATAGCTTCGCTGGTTCTGGTTTGGGAATGTCAATTGAAGTTTGAGCTAAACTTACACCCGCAAATCCGATCGAGTCAGCGAAGCAGAACAAGATAGTACTTAAACTAAGAGAAAAAAATAATTTCGCTGGATATTTGTCTAGAGGTGGTGATGTTTCGATCGCAGTTGGCGATCGATTAATTCTACTGGTAAACATAGTCGCTCGAATAATCACTAAAAATAATTGAGAAATATTGATGACTAATACTTGATAATTTAAGGAAAAGAACGAAATGGTTGAGAAATCAAGGCAGATTGTACAGTTTTAGCTAAGGATTCAGCTTGAGGCTGAGATATTTTCAAATCCCCTAAAGGTTCAATGGGAATTTTTAGACAAACAGCAATCCAAGGCACCCGATCGCCTTTTAAATGTGCCAAGCGATCGAGCCAAAACCAAGCTAACGAGGAATAATTACCGCCATTTGGGAATGCATACCACTGAACTACTGCAAAAGTTTGTCGTAAATTCCAAGCTCTAAAAATACGCGCTTTCACATCAATTGTTTTCCCTCCTCGTCCAACTGTAAAGTTCAATTTTCCGTATGAATCAGTTTTCCAGCCTTCTGCACCGTTAATATCCACCCATTCTACTTCTGGTTTGTTCAAATAGTAATTTTGTGGCAGAAAAAGTAACATTATTTCTTCATTATTGTTCTGTGTAATCGTTTGTGCTAGCCAACTACGAGCGCCAATATTTTTCGATTCTTTGGTGACAGTTTGCCATCCTGAAATTGCCAATCCTGTTGTTTGAATATTTTTGATTTGACTAAGATGATTTACTTTAGGAATATCTGACCAAGACCAAGAACCACTAACGTAACCTGGTAAAGTACCAATAGTAATTAAAGTCGTTATGATTAAAACTAAAAACCAACGCTGTATGATAATTTGTTTTGGTAACTTGCTTAAATTCATAAATAATAGCTATAAAATTATTGATTAATTTTTGACACTTTGTTTGTCTATTGTTTTTAATAAAAATACAATCGAAATTAAAATAATAGCTGAATATAAATCTCCTCCCCAAGAATCATGTAGCCAGACAAATGCTGCGTCTTGATGAGTACCGTGGAAATAAGCTAAGAGAGTATTTCTTATAATATTTGCAGTAACACTAATAGCTATAGTACCAATTAATAATAAGCTAGTTTTATAACGGTCTTTTAAATTATCTGTCCAGTAGAGTAAGATCAAACAGACATATAAACTAGTAAACAACATTTTTAATCCAGCACAATAGGGAGCAACTTCTACCAATCTGCCACCTACAGATAGATAAATTAGCTCCACATGAACATCCATGCCAAATTGCATTAATAACAACCCAACAGTTGCTGCAATAAACTGTTGTAGAGGCAAAGTAAATGGCGTAATTAAATATGGTGCTGAACTGGGAGTTGCTAACCAAGTTAAAAGCAACGGAAAGGCTAAAAGTCTCAGACCATTAATATTTTTTAACCATAAACAAATTCCTGTCAAAATAAGCGGAAAAGATAAATTAGCTAGATCGACAACTCCACTGAGATAAAATAAAGAACCTAACAATAGACAAACAATTCCTAGCGGATGAGCTTTACTTTCTAATCTTTCCCATTTTTTTCGTTTTAACCAACATAGATAACCAGCAAAAGGTAAACCGATCGCTCCATGACTAAAATACTCGTGTTCGGTACTAATATTTTTATGCAACCAGCCATCGTACCAATGCACAATTAGAGGAGCATACAGGATTACTAATAAAATAATAATAATAGTATTGAAATTAAATTTGTAGTTCATGGTTCATGGTTCATGGTTCATTGGTTATTTGTTGTTTGTTTTTCTCGGCATCTGAAGCATCTGAAGCGTCTCTAGCCCTTAAATCTTTGCTAGACTATCGCAAACAAATTCAATTTGATTGTTAGCTAAACCTGGATACATAGGCAAAGATAAAATGATTTCAGATAGTTGTTCGGCAATGGGAAAATCTCCTTGTTGATAACCCAAGAACTTATAGGCGGGTTGTAAGTGACAGGGTATAGGGTAATGTGTACCACTTTGAATGCCCCTAATCGCTAACTTTTTCTGAATTGTGTCGCGATCGCCTGCATTCTTAGCGAATTGTAGTCTAATTACATAGAGATGATAAACATGTTCTGTATCGCATTGATTGATAATTGGTAAGATTCCTTTTGCTTGCAAAGGTTCTAAACAAAGATCGTAATAGTGAGCAGCACTATTGCGTTTATGATTCCAATCAGGGAGATGAGGTAATTTAACGTTCAAAATAGCAGCCTGGATCGTATCGAGACGGCTATTTACTCCTCGTTCGGTGTGAAAATATTTACTAGAAGCACCATAATTCCGCAGCATTTTAGTTTTGGTAGCAATGCTTTCATCGTTGGTAACTACCATCCCGCCACTACCAAAAGCACCTAAATTTTTACTAGGATAAAAGCTAAAAGCCGCAGCAGTACCAATTGCACCAGCACAATATCCTTCTCTTTGCGCTAGGTGTGCTTGAGCGGCATCTTCAAAGATAATTAAATTATAAGTACGAGCAAAATCTAGCAACCGTTGAGGGGAAACCATTTGTCCGTACAAATGTACAGGAATAATTGCTTTGGTTTTTTTCGTAACTAAGCTAGCAGCAGCGTCAAGATCGATTAAAGCTGTATCGGGATGACAATCAACTAAGATTGGTTTAGCACCAGCTTGAAGAGCGCCGATGACAGTAGCAATAAAAGTATTGGTGGGAATAATTACTTCATCTCCTTCACCGATACCACAAGCTTGTAAACCGAGGGCGATCGCGTCGGTTCCTGACCCTACTCCTACCCCATATTTTACGCTACAAGCATTAGCAAAAGCAGTTTCAAATTCTGTTAATGCTTGACCGAGGATGAAATCTCCTCTATTAATAACGGTTTGAATTGCTTGTTTTATTTCTGTTTGAATTGGTTGGTGTTGTGTTTGAAAATCTACAAAAGGAATTTCATTCACGCTTGAAATTAAAGACATGGGATGTAATTTGTTTGTCTATATAGCGATCTGTTTTAACAGCAAAAATAAAAATCGGCATAAAAAAACATCCGCAGATGAACGCGGATGCACGCAGATTGAATGATAAAGTTTAGAGCGCGATCGCGTTGCTACTAATAAGCTTAAGCGCGACAATTGAGCAATTTATCAGGAATACGTGGACTGACATTAGGAGTGGGATAAGCAGTTAAGACGATTTGTCCTTTTTCGTTAATCGTCATTCCCTGTGCGGGTAGGATCTCATTAGTGTCTATGGGTTTATCTGCTTTAACCATAATCACATTAGGAGTTTCTGCACTAGAGCGATCGCCTGAGTTATTAACTCGATCGTTATTGGCATCGTCAGAATTTTTATCTGCTTCTTGAGTCGATTCTCCTGGGAAGGCAACACCATTGACTACAATCATGCTGCTGCGGAGAGGTTCGGTAGGATTATCAAGCATACCGGCTTTACCAGTAATGATAAAAGTACTTTCTTTCTTATTTACTGTGGTTTAGACTAAAAATAATCATTACTAAACAATTCAGCTAGTGAAAAA
>CAZJTL010000040.1:0-593 GCA_964548905.1 uncultured bacterium
GTGCATCAATCAACAATTCCTATCTTCCTACAGATGCTAGGAATGGGAACCGATCCTTTTTATGCTGTTATTGCTCAAAAAATTGGAAATTAGTTGCGCGTAAATTTCAGCATTCGTATGGGTATTATTTGTCCATCGCTAAGCACCGCACGGATGAGTAGATGGTAAGTTGGCAATTCTTCCTCAAAAACTGCTACCATTTCTGGGATTTGTACTAAAAAACCACTGGAATTTGCATTGGGAACGGGATGGATGTCGGAAAGACCTGGGCGAAAGATATTCACTGGAGTTTCTTTAATTATCCTGTCAGTATCTAAGTTAATCAATTCAACTTTTGCTACTGGTAAATCTTTACCAATAACCCAACCGCGTAAATTGTAGATATCCGATTTACCTGGTTTGGGACTTCCTAAACACCAAGCATAAAGAAGCTGAGAATTTTCAGATTGCATATTAATATGTTGACAAGTGTATTGCCTAGAAATTGCCTCAACTTTTTTGGCAGCTTGTTCTCTGTTATTCAGCCCATTTAAATCATCAGGTAGATGAACTAAAAATCTTTCTACTTGTTCGCTAATTACTAAATCTGGTTG
>CAZJTL010000040.1:603-28949 GCA_964548905.1 uncultured bacterium
TAATCCAAATTAGGTTGTTGAACAGTTACTAATCGACTAAAAGATTCAGCCCAAAACTCAAACATTGTTAAGCTGAAAGAATCGTGAAAAAGAACTGCTTTGGGTAAATTTTTATGGCTATTTTCCCAAATAGTTAAACGACCAGTATTGTTAACGAGATTGTTGTAAACGCATTGGGATGATTTTTTACAATTCATCTTATAGTCAAGATAGGGAGGATACCCAGGAATTTTCTCGGCAAGATCGCCAGAAATATATATCTCTTCAAAATTAATCTTAGATTCATCAATAATATTGAGGTCGATTTGCTTAGCAATTCGACGCGCCATTGCTTGATAGGCAATATAAGCACCGTAAAAAGTCCAATGAGTATCACCTTTAGGATACGTTAATCGATTAGACCTAGCTGTAATTAATTCTTCAATTGGATACAGCAGAAAATCATCAGGAAGAATTTTACTAGAGGAAATATAGTTGCTTAATTGCTTAATTGTTCTTTGTTCGGATATTTTAATATTGTCTGGTAAATCTTCTGAATAGATACATTCTTTATTAGGAGCAACTAAAAAAAAGTATTCAATTCCTTGTGCTTTTAAAAAGCTATATCTTGTTTCTAAAATTAATTTCCATTTAAATAGTTTTTTGGGATCGAATACTAAGTTTCCTGTGATTTGATCTAGAGTTCGATTAGTATCATTGTCCAAATAAAGCCAATCGTTTTTGCCAACTAAAAATTTAAGTTTATTTCTTTCTTGGCGACGAGTGGTAATAGTACTTACATAACGATCGTTGTCTTTAACTGAATACATAATTACTCCAACAAATATATGGTAAATAAGAAGTTTTACAGTTGAAAGTTGATAGTTGATAAGTATCTAAACAGAATTAATTACACACTGTATTTGCCCTCTTGCATGAGTGCATGAGTGCCTTTTGGAGGGGCTGATATCGGAGGAAACCTCCGATATTTAAACGCCCCGTCCTACCCTCACCTGTGTATTTAATTTTGTGCAACTACTTAAGTTGACAGAGAACTGGAAGATTAGTTGCGCGTAAATTTCAACATTCGCATGGGAATTATTTGTCCATCTTCAAGTACAGCACGAATGAGTAGATTGTAAGTTGGCAATTCTTCCTCAAAAACTGCTACCATTTCGGGAATTTCTACTAAAAAACCACTTAACTCTGCATTGGCAACAGGATGGATTTCGGCGACACCTGGACGCGATATATTAACAGGAGTTTCTTTGACGATCTCGTCCGTATCTAGATTAATTATTGCCATCTTGACTATGGGTAAATCTTTACCAATAATCCAACCGCGCAGGTTGTAGATATCCGATCTACCTTGTCTGGGACTTCCTAAACTCCAAGCATAAACAAGCTGAGAATTTTCAGATTCCATATTAATATGCTGACAAGTGTATTGCTTGGAAATTTCATCAACTTTTTTAGCAACGTGTTCTCTGTTATTTAGTCCGTTTAAGTCATCAGGTACATGAATCAAAAATCTTTCTACTTGCTGACTAATTACTATATCTGGTTGCTCTCGCAAGATTATTTCATAGTCTAAATTTGACTGTTGTACTGATACTAATCTACTAAAAGATTCAGCCCAAAAATTTAGCATTCTTATGCTAAAAGAATCATTGAAAAGAACTGCTTTGGGTAGATTTTGATCGCTATTTTCCCAAATAGTTAGACGACCAGTATTTTTAACTAGATTGTCATAAATACATTGGGAAGATTTTTCAAAATCTATAGTATAGTCAAGATACTGAGGAGAACCAGGAATCTTATCAGCAAGATCGCCAGAAAAATATGTCTCTTCAAAAGCAATCTTAGATTCATCAAGAATCTTGAGATCGATCTGCTTAGCAATTCGATGCGCCATCGACTGATAGGCAAGGTAAGCACCGTAAAAAGTCCAATGAGTATCACCTTGAGGATAAGTTAATCGATCGGACTTAGCTGTAATTAATTCTTCAATTGGGTAAAGCAGAAAATCACCAGGAAGAAGTTTACTAGAGGAAATATATTCGCTTAATTGCTGAATTGGTCTTTGTTCGGATAGTTGAATATCTTCTGGTAAATATTCTGGATAAACACATTCTTTATTAGGAGCAACCAAGAAAAAATATTCGATTCCTTGTGCTTTTAAAAAGCTATATCTTGTTTCTAAAAGCAATTTCCATTTAAACAGTTTTTGAGAATCTAATAATAGTTTTCCTGTAACTTGATCTATGGTTCTATTAGTATCATTATCTAAATAAAGCCAATCATTTTTGCCAACTAAAACTTTAAATTTATTTTTTTCTTGGCGATGCTCGATCGTAGAACTAACATAGTTATTATTTTCTCTAACTGAATGCATAATTACTCAAGGAAATATGTGGTGAGGTTAGGGATGAGGGAGCATCTTGTGCAGGGGAGCATCTTGTGCAGGGGAGAGGGGGAGCAGGGGAGCGGAGGAGCAGAGAAGACTGGGAGACAATTCGCACTTCGCAATTAAAAAAACTTATGACTTATGACTTATGACTTCTGTACGGGCGAATGGCCATTCGCCCCTACCTGCCTTCTGCCTTCTGCCTTTTTTTCAATGAACCATGAACTATGAACCATCATCCAGACTATTGAAAATAACTAACATCAAATACTTTGGATTTTGGCGTATAAACAATGTGCATGTTATTGACTTTCGTGATCGCCACGCTAACTTCTAGAATCCATTCTCGATCTTCTAAACCGATTAAATAATGGAATTGCAGTTTGTCAATAATTTGGGGACTGAACAAGTTACAAAATAAATTAAAACGACTTAGTTCGATCGCGCCGCTACTTTCATCAAAACCTGGATTGAGAACAATGTTATCGATCCCAGAAAGAGCTATGTCAATGTCGTTATTATTATTGGCATAGGGAATCATCTCCCATGCCGAGCGATCGTTTCTGTGTGTAATTTGTCTGGAAGTAACAACGGCGATATTTTCGTTAGACTTTGCTGTTTCTTGTAAAGCCCAAAGCCAGCCACGGGAAACAATTGCTTCGCAACTTAATACTACTAAGGCTGACTGAGGTGATAATTTTCTAGCTGCGTCAGCTACAAGATAAGATACGCGATCGGAGTTGTAGTGACGCACTTCTAAATCGACCATACCACCAAAGCGTTCGCTAATTTGTCTGGCTCTAAGTTTACGTTCGCCACTGAGATAGACGACGATTTGAATTTCATCAAGATCGGTGTTAGCAATAATTGCTTGTAAACATAAAGCCAAGCGATCGAACTCTGTTTCGCTACCAACAACCAAAATTTGTGCTTGGCAATTGTTAGAAGAAAGATTAGGTGTGTCTAGAACGGGTGTGGTTTGTGTCATGGTAAGAAAATAAGGGAGTAGGGAGCAGGGAGCAGGGAGCAGGGTGTAGGGTGTAGGGTGTAGGGTGTAAGGAAAGTAATAGGTAATTCCTAATCCCTAATCCCTAATCCCTAGTCCCTAGTGCTTCCAAAGTTTGCTTCATTTTCAGAAAGTTATCTACGTAATTTTCCAGTTTGGTGATTTGGTTGTCGGAATAACCCATGTGATAGTTAACTAAAAGGGCGGGGACGAATTTAGGTGTAGCATAGTCGGTATAGCGGGCGATTAGTTCCCAATCGACTAAGCGACGCATATCTTCACGAAAACCGCCTACTTGTTCGTAGACTTCGCGCCAATGGACGAAGACGTTGAGATCGATATAGTTACGGTTTTCAATCAGGGATTTGTTGAAGTGTCCGAGACGAAGGGAAGCTATTTCGCAGGCGCGATCGAGGGTGGTATTACCTGGGTAATGTTGCCAGATGCGATCGCCACAGTAAGCTATTTTTGCCCAAGGGTTGTCTAGAAGCACGTTTACCATCACCAAGAGAAAATCTTTGTCCCAATCGTTATCGGAATCGAGATAAGCAAAGATCTCGCCTTGCGCTGCTTGCATGGCTGTATTTCTAGAACGAGAAACACCTCCATTCGTCTGTTGGGGGATGAGGATAATGCGTTTGTCTGCATATCGATCGGCAAGTGCTTGTACCAATGCTACTGTCTCATCGCTACTGCAATCGTCAACGATAATTAACTCCCAATTTTGATAGGTTTGAGCAATAACTGATTCGATCGCCGCCGTAATCGTTGTTTCTCTGTTGTAGGCAGGCATGATAATGGAAACAAGCCGATCTTGTTCTCGATTCCCATATTCTTGACTGAGGCTACTAGCGAAAGTTTCCACTTCTTGTAAATAGGTGGAATTACGATTTTGCGAATGTACCATTGACACTTCGCGATAATGATACAGCCATTGCCACAAACCTTCTAAGGAATTAGCTTCTAGTAGAGGATATCGCTCTACAGACATCTTCACATGACGCTTGGAAAGAATTTGCTCCTCTCCTGCAATTCTTAGACTTAAGCAATGCTCTTTACCATCGCAATAGGCGACGGGAATCGGGACGCAAAAACCAGCTACCGAGGAAGGTAAACCAGCTTTGAGTAAGTCAGGGCGATCGAGGTTGCATTCTATTTGCAGAATAATTCGATCGCCATCGAGGATTTCTACCGTAACGGGACGGTGAGGATTGTTTAAATCTAGCGCCCAACCTCTGACTTGTTTTTGCTCGATACCATCAATACGACCTTTATAAGCGGGAGGATTAGCACTGAATTGGACGACGGGAAGTGAATTACTACTTAGTTTAACTCCAGCAGCAAAGACTTCTATCTTGTGAGGACAACCATCAAATAAGATAGCAGGCGTTCTCAATTCAAAACCATAGTTACCATCGCCGTAACCTTGTTGCATGAGAGATTCTACCTGGCGATCGGCTAAAGTAGTTGTTTGAGTTTGGTCGTCTACTTTTAGAGTAACTTCTAAACGCTCAAATGGTTGATTGCGATTCCATACCCAACCGCTCAGTTTTTGCTCGTTCACTACTTCTAAACAGCCAAGGATAGGACTTTCTGCTTGAGGAAGAAAACGAGACTCTGAAGCTTCAAAAACTCGCAGTAAATCTACTACGCCTGTAATATTGTCAAAACCGTCTTTGAGGGCTTGTTGTGCTAGTGCAGCAAAATATTCTGCTTGTTTGGGTGCTTTGTCGCGAATTTTCTGCAACCAAGGCTGAATAAATTTCTCTTGGATACTGCTTTCTACTAAAACAGGGTTGTCAGAGAAATACTTCAACATGAACAAAACCGAACCGCGAATGTAATAGTAGAAGTAAATTTTGGTCGGTAAAACATCTACCTGCGATCGCTTGGCATGATAGAGTACGCTATCGGGAACGACAGCAACACGATGTCCTTTTTGTCTTGCTTGCAGACACCAATCCGTTTCTTCAAAGTAGAGAAAATAACGTTCGGGAATTAAACCAACTTCGCTAAAGATGTGGGGACGACAGAAAATACTCGCACCAGTTACATAGTCAACATCATAAATGCGATCGGGAACCAGATTTTTATGCTGACCGTTATACATATGATAGGTTTGGAACTGTTGCTCGCTCAGTTGCACTACCCCGCCAGCAAACCAGACGGTATCGGGACGATGACTCCAGCAGATCGTCGAACCATAGATACTAATATCTTTGCGCTTTTGCGCCGCCTCAACTAACTTCAAGAGAGTAGTTTCTTCAACCGTAGTATCGGGATTGAGTACCCAAATAAACTCAAAGCCTTTATCTTTAACGTATTCGATTCCTAAATTATTACCACCTGCATAACCCAAATTTTGGGGCGAACGAATAATCGTGCGATCGCCTAAACATTGAATCAATTCTCGGAAGCTAATATTAGGAGAATCGTTATCGATGATGATAATCTCAAAATTCTGGTAACTGGATTTGAGTAACGATTGTACAGCTTGGATCGTATCTTCAGTACCAATGTAATTGAGAATGAGAATTGCTACTCGTCCCTCTTGGTTAGTCTTGGCGATCGGCTTCCAAATTTTACAAGTTACCGTTTCGGTTTCGATCGCAATTTCTGTTAATTGAATCGGCGAGTTAATTTCAGTTAACAACTGGTTAGCCGCTTGCTCCCAAGTATAAGATTCTATACTTTGACGGGCTTCTAAAAATAGTTTGTCTCTGTTTCCCAAGTCGGTTCGCGCCATCCGCGCCATCGCTTTCGCTAAGGATTTAACATCACCAAGTTCGTAGAGAAAACCATTATCCCCGTCGCGCACGATTTCTTCAATCATACCGACGCGAGGAGCAATGACAGGACGACTAAAAGATAAAGCGTTCAGTACCGAACCTGATGTTAAAATTTGGCGGTAGGGCAAGACTACTGCATCAGCAGCATTATAGAACCATTGCATCTCGTCATCGGGGAGATGTTGCTCGATAACTGTAATGTTACGGAATAAACGAGCGCGAGCGCTAATTGCTTCTTTGCGAATGGGATGAACGGGATTGCCAGCGATGAGTAAATGAGCGCTAGGAAAGTCTTTCTGAATTTCTACAAAAGCTGAGAAAAGATCGTCAATACCTTTGTAAGGACGAATTTGACCGATAAAGAGAAAGACAACATCTGTGTCCGAAAAACCAAAACGCTGACGGGCGATCGCTCGACTGACGTAGTTTTGCTGTACGCCTAAATAATTGCCGTGAACGACTATTTGTACTTTTTCTAGGGGTAAATCGAGGACTTGTTGAACTTCAGGAATCGATTTAGCTGAGTGAATGTGAATTTTGCTAGCAATACGGCAAATAGCGTTACGTAATTCGATTTCCTTATCTGGATAGAGACAATCGTGAGGTAGGAGATTGTGAACTGTCCAAATTAACACTCCACCTTCGGCAGCAAAGTGCAACAATTTTTCCAGAAAGGCATTTTTGAGAGCATCGAATTCTTCAGCATTGCGATTACCTGCGGTAATTGGACTAGTCCAGTGCAAGTGAAAGATGACTGGATGCTTGCTTACCTGTTGCGCGGCGATTGCTTCGTCGATAGTTCCAGCGTGGAGGCTATAACCTTGAGGAAGTTTGCAGTAGAGTAGGTTTTGATAGGGATTAGTTTTACGATAGTCGGGATAGAGAAAGACTTTTGCTGTCTCGGTAATTTGACTATTGCCGATCGCCAGCGAATCTCGATCGGCTCGTTGGCGCAATTGTTCTAAATGGGGATAAGTTTGTAGTAATTGTGGTTCGATCGCGATCGCCTTTTGATAGGCAGAAACTGCACCTTGACTTTCTCCTTGAGCAAGATAGGCATTAGCCAAACCAATCCACAAACAAGCGCGATCGGGCTGAATTTCTAAAGCTTTGTGATAACTTTCTAGATCGGTTGGATCTTGTTCGATCGCCTTCAAATAGCATTCAAAAGCAGAACCCAACTCAGCTTTTACCTTAAAATTGAGGATCTGATTGATTTTGGCTTCAATTTCACTTAAATCTGGCTGAATTGCAAGAGCTTGACGATAGGCAGTTAAAGCTGATTGCCATTGTTTGAGGCTGCTGAAAGCTTCACCTAAGTTATAGTAAGACCAAGCAAAATCGGGATTTAGCTCGATCGCTCTTTGAAATAAAGATACAGCTTCTTGCCACTGTTGCAATTGCAATAGTACATCGCCCAAGTTATTGTAAGACCAAGAAAATTGAGGATTAATTTTAATCGCCTGACGATAAGCAGCGATCGCTTCTTGCCATTTTTCTTGCTTAACTAAAGCATCGCCCAAATTGTGATAAGCTTCCCAATAGTTTTGTTGCAACTTAATTGCTTGTTGGAAGCTGGCGATCGCTCCCTTCCATTCCTGCAAAGACATCCAAGCTTGTCCCAAAAGATAATGCGCTTCAGCATTTTGGGGATTATGTTTAATTCCTTGTTGATAGCAAGAAATCGCCTCCTGCTTTTGTCCTTGATGGTTGAGAATTTCTCCCAGACGCAAATATGCTTCTGTTAGAGTTGGTTTTAATTTCAGTGCGCGGCGATAACAAGCGATCGCATTGTCTAACTTTCCTTGCTTAGCTAAAAGATTACCAAGCTGAGTGTGTTTTTGGGCTGCGAAGCGATCGGGTTCTAGGGTGTATGCTTGATACCAGTAACTAAGTGCTTGTTCTACTTGCTTAGTTTTCTCGAAAATTTTAGCTAGATAGCAATAAGCATCAGTGTAATTAGGATTGAGTTCGATCGCTGTTTGATAACAGGCGATCGCTTCTTGCCAGCGCTGCTTTTGAACGTAGAGAGTACCTAAATTAGCATGTAAAATGGGCGAATCAGGCTGCTGTCGAACTTTGTTCAGAGATGCAGCTAAAACATCTTCCCAGCGATCGGATTTTTGTTGCTGTGGCTGATAATTATGTTTCCCGTTACCATTTCCATTCTCCGAAGCAGGTAGTCGCAACTGAGATTGTTCGGAAGTTCCATTTAAAAATATCTTACTCGTCTTAACTTCTTCTAATTGCGGCAAATCACGAAGAATTGAAGGCTTAGTATTAGCTATCTTGCTAATTCCTTGCGCCTCTGCCTCTGGGCCTCTCTGCTCCTCTGCTCCTCTGCTTCTCTGTTCCCTGTTCCCTATTCCCTGTTCCCTGATTCGGAGCAATTGCCGATAACAATCAGCAACTTCTTGCCATTCTCCCAGATTTTCTAAAACTTTGACTAATTGCTGATATGCTTCTTTAAAATTAGGATCTAGCTTAATTGCATGACGATAGAACTCGGCGGCTCTTTCTGGATTTCCTTTGGCTAATAAACTATTGCCGATTTGAAAATGTTCTGAAGCAGAGTTTTTTTCAGGTTCAAGACCGATCGCGCTGATTTGTAAGTCTCTGGCTTTTTCCCCATTGCCTAGATTTTCCCATACCTTAGCTAAATTGCGATACGCTCCTGCAAATTTAGGATCGATGGAAATTGCCTTTTGAAAGTAATCGATCGCTTGTTGCCATTTTTGCTGTCCAGCATATAGGCTACCGACATTAGCATAAGCTTCCGCTAAATTTGGTTCAATTTCTAGCGCTTTGGCATAATAACCTAATGCTTCTGGTGCTTTGCCCATCTTTTGTAGGGCGTTACCCCAAATTTTATAAGCCGTTGCCAGATTCGGCATGATTTCAACGGCACTTTCGCAGGCGGCGATTACTTGTTCCCATCTTCTTTGTTCGCAATAGGCTAATGCTTGTTGTAGATAGATTTGCGCCGCTTCAAAGTTTTTTTCTGAATCCTGTGAGGGCGAATAACCATTCGCAAGGCGCGTAGTCGGAACCTGCGTCCGACTTTTAAGCGCCGCCCCTACATCTGGATCGGAATCGCTGGCTAACTGTGCAGACTCTTCTGGTGGAATATTGAGCGCGATCGCTTGACGATAGTATTTGCTAGATTCTTCTAAATTACCTTGTTGCTTGAGGGCTAGAGCAATTTTGTGATGTGCTTCAACCAAACGGGGTGCAAGTTTAATTGCTTGACGATAACAAGCGATCGCCTCATCTAAATTGCCTTGTTCCCAAACTCGATCTCCTTTGTCTATTTGCAAAGACGCTTCTTTTGCATAGTTTAATTGAGCTTGTGTAAGAGCATAACTAGAGCTATTTTCTTTTGCTTGTTTTTGATTAGATACTTCTGAATTAGACACTTCTAACGATGATGACTGTCGATCGAGCGCGGGTTTCATGGAGAATGTTGAGTAACGAGAAGTTGTGATTTTTATTTATCCGATATTATGCTCCATAAAAAAATTATTTGACTTGAGTAAAAGCCACTAATTTGCTTTCTAAAAAATAAATTTACTTTCGTACAAATAACTCATATATTTTTGATATTTCGTAAAAAAAAATAATTTCAAGTATACAGCCATCTAAAAATTTTTTTTAATGTTTCTAAGAGTAACCCAACTAGAAAAAAATGTCTGATTAGATACAAAATTTTACTTGTTTAGAGACAAAGAACTGCCTTACCCTTCCTATTGCAATTTTCTATTTTTTGAAAGGAATATTAATCCCATAAAGAGCGATCAATTCAAATCAATAAAATTGAGAAATTAGCCAAGTAAAAACAAGTACTATTTAGGGCAAATAAACGTTTTATCGATAATTTACTGTCTATTTTCGTTAAAAACATGCAAATCCATACTAATTAATGTTTAAGCAAACTCGATCTAACAAAGATTTTAATTTAAACGAGAGAAGCTTTGCAGAAAAAAGAAAAGGGGTGCAAATTTGCACCCCAAAATATTTAAAAAACAGCAATATAGCAGTTCTCGGTTAAGTTAGATAAACCTTGTCAGCAATGAACCATGAACCATGAACATTTTATTGATAAACTCGACGATAATAATCCTGATATTCTGGAGACAGTAGAGGTTGCCACCAATCGCGATTTTCTAGATACCATTGGACAGTTTTTCTCAAACCGCCAGCTACAGTTTCTTGAGGAGTCCAACCCAATTCAGTTTTTAGCTTAGTGCTATCAATCGCATAGCGGCGATCGTGTCCGGGTCGATCTTTGACATAAGTAATTAATGCTTGTGCAGGACGTACTGGCAAATCGGGCGCTAACTCATTCATCAATTGACAGAGTTGGTTCACCAGATCGATGTTTTTAACTTCGTTATTACCACCAACATTGTAGGTTTCTCCCACTCGCCCTTGATGAATAACTACATCCAAAGCACTGCAATGATCGCCTACATAAAGCCAATCGCGGATATTTTGTCCGTCACCGTAGACAGGTAAAGGTTTGCCCAGCAGAATATTAATACACATCAAAGGAATTAACTTTTCTGGGAAATGGTAGGGGCCATAATTATTAGAACAATTAGTAATAATTGTAGGCAAACCGTAGGTATGATAATAAGCACGCGCTAAATGATCGCTTCCTGCCTTAGAAGCTGAGTAGGGGCTATTAGGAGCGTAAGGAGTGGTTTCACTAAAGGCTGGATCGTCAGCTTCAAGAGAGCCATAAACTTCATCGGTAGAGACATGGAGAAAACGATAGTTAGCTGGTTTCTCTTGGTTTGTCCACCTTTGTTTAAAAGCTTCTAGAAGAGTAAAAGTACCGACAACATTAGTTTGAATAAAGGCATCGGGACCTAAAATCGAGCGATCGACATGAGATTCAGCAGCAAAATGAGCAACAGTATCAATTCCCTCAGATGCTAATAGATTCTCTACTAAAGCGCGATCGCAGATATCTCCTTCTACAAACTTAAGATTAGCCTTTCCTTCCAAAGAAGCTAAATTTTGACGATTACCAGCATAAGTAAGTGCATCCAAAACCACCACGCGATCGCCTGGATATTTGTCACACCAATGATGAACGAAATTAGAACCAATAAATCCTGCACCACCAGTAATCAGGATTTGACGAGGAATTCGAGAATGAAGCATTTTTTTCAAGGGAACAGGGATTAGAGAAGTCAGAAGTCAGAAGTCTAAAGTCTAAAGTCTGAAGTAAATACAAGCTCGCAATTAGCAATGAACCATGAACCATGAACTATGAACCATGAACTATGAACCTAAGCTAATTCAATCTGACAATCATCGCCAATCATAAAGCGTAAGGCTTTGGGGCGTTGAGGTGCGGCTTTGACGTGGGCGCGTTCGCCAATTAAGCTATCGACGATGCGCTGATGAATGCCTTCTAGCTTTGCGCCTTTAAGAATTACGCTATGTTCGATATCTGTATCGATTAAGCTAACTTCGTCAGCAATGCTACTATAAGGGCCGATAAAACAATTTTGCAGATGGCAGTTACGCCCGATCGTCACGGGGCCCCTAATATTACAATTAATAATCTGCGAACCTTCACCTATTTGCACCCTACCTTTAATCGTACTTTGTTCATCGACTTGACCTTGATTGATCGACTGCAAACAAGTATCGAGAATAATTTGATTGGCTGCTAAGAGGTCGTCTTTTTTCCCAGTATCCAACCACCAACCTTCAAGCTGACGGGCTTCTACGGGCTTGTTAGTATCGATTAAATATTGAATTGCGTCGGTAATTTCTAGTTCTCCTCTAGCAGAGGGATTGATATTGGCGATCGCGTGGTGAATAGTCTTAGAAAACAAGTAAATTCCCACCAATGCCAAATTAGAAGGAGGATCTTTGGGCTTTTCGATGAGTTGCAAGACTTTACCTTGCGCGTCTACTTTAGCCACCCCAAAAGCACTAGGATTTTCCACCTGAGACAGCAAAGTTAAGGCATCGAGATGGTGAGATTTAAATTGTTCGACAAAAAGATTGAGGTCGCTTTGTACCAAGTTATCTCCCAGATACATAACAAAAGGTATATCTCCGAGAAAAGGTTGGGCGACTTTAACAGCATGAGCTAATCCTAAAGGTTGCTCTTGGAGAATGTAGGTAATCCTAGCACCAAAACGTTCTCCGTCTCCTGTTTTTGTCTGAACTTCCCTTCCTGTTTCGGGGCTGATCACGATACCTATGTCAACAATACCCGCAGCAACTAGGGATTCAATTCCGTACCAAAGTATGGGTTTATTAGCAACTGGAACCAACTGTTTGGCACCAGTATAGGTTAATGGACGTAAGCGAGTTCCTTTACCACCAGAGAGAATAAGTGCTTTCATGCGTTCGTTATTGGTTGTTAGTTTGTGGTAGGTACGAACAGAGGTTCGTCAAGATTGTAGTTAAGTATGTTTTGACTGTTGGCTAATTCTCGAAGCATCTTTCTCAGAGACTTGCGCCAATGAAAAGGGTAATAACCCAATGTTTTGGCAATTTTGCTACCAGAAAGAACAGAGTAAGCTGGTCGTTTGGCTGGCGTAGGATATTCGCTAGTAGTAATTGGTACAATCTCTTTTACCTTTAGAGGAAAGTTAAGTAACTCTGCTTCCTCAAAAATGGCAACGGCAAAGTCATACCAACTAGCGACACCACTATTAGTAAAGTGATAAATTCCCATAGCAGGTAATTTGAGATCGGCGATCTCTCGATCGCTGAAAAATGTTGTGGCAATAAACAACTGAGTAATTGCCGCAGCAATATCCTTTGCCCAAGTAGGAGATCCTATTTGATCTGCAACTACTCGTATCTCTTCACGTTCTTGTCCCAATTTCAACATGGTTTTGACAAAATTGCCATGTCCTCGGCTACCGTAAACCCACGCAGTTCTCAGAATTATATAGCGATCGCCATGAATTTGAATTTTTTCTTCGCCTAGAAGTTTGGATTGACCATAAATGCCAAGCGGATTAGTGGGGTCTGATTCTAGATAGGGAGTATTTTTAGTACCATCAAAAACATAATCTGTAGAAATATGAATAAAAGTTGACCCCAATTGCTGTGTAGCCTCTGCCATCGCACCTGGCGCAATGCCATTAATCGCGTTGGCTAGATCGGCTTCTGTCTCTGCTTTGTCTACGGCGGTATAGGCGGCGGCATTAATGACCAGATCTGGTTTAATAGTCGCGATCGTACTTTTAATTTGCTCTGGTTGCAGTAAATCTAGTTCTTGTCTTCCCAAAGCAATGAGTTCGGTTTGGCGAGCGATCGATTTATTGGAAAATAGATCTTGCAGTTCTTGACCTACTTGTCCGTTACGACCAATCAGCAAGATTTTCTTCATCAAAACACCTCCGTCTCTTTGAGAGTGCTGGCATTTTGGTCTTTGCGTGAGAGGATGGGAGGATCGCTTAAGGGCCAATCAATACCAACATCAAAATCGTTCCACAGTAGCGATCGCTCGTATTCGGGAGCATAGTAATCTGTAGTTTTGTACAAAAACTCGGCTACTTCAGAAAGAACTAAGAAACCATGAGCAAATCCTGGTGGAACCCAGAATTGTCTTTTGTTTTCTGCACTGAGTATACAACCAACCCATTCAGCAAAAGTAGGAGAATTTTTTCTGAGGTCTACAGCAACATCAAATACACTTCCCACTACGACTCTAACGAGTTTACCTTGAGGTTGTTGGATTTGATAGTGCATTCCTCTAAGTACGTTTTTAGCGGAACGAGAATGATTGTCTTGAACAAAATCAACTTGAACCCCAGTAATCTCAGTGAAAGTTTTAGCATTAAAGCTTTCAAAGAAAAAACCGCGATCATCACCAAAGACAGTAGGCTCAAGAATCAAAACATCGGGAATCTTCGTGGGAATAACTTTCATAAGATTTTTTTCATCACGCTTATTTTGTATCCCACACTGAAGAAGAACGACAAGTACTCAGGTAAAATATCTAAACGATTCGTAAAAAAGTCTCGTCTTCTTTTCTAGGCGATCGTTGCACTTCAACTACAAGCGATCGAATTGTATATTCCATATCTCCTTAACCCCTAATCCCTATCTCAACCATCCAAGTTTAGTCGGATCGGTAGGCATTCCGCCACGTCCAGTAATGGTAAAAGTATTATTTAACGCACCACTTCCACCTGTACCACCCAAAAACGAACCACCAATATCTAACCTGGCATTCTGTCCAAAAATATTAGTTATTTGCTGACTGCTGACTGCTGACTGCTGACGGCTGACTGCTGAATTGCTGACTGCTGAATTAAGGTTCGTATCGATTCAAAACCCTATACCTAAATTTTAGGTTATCTTCCCTTGAAGAGAATCCAAGGTATAAAGAATCTTTACCAGATGCTTGCTAGCAACTAACTGAAAGCATTTTTCGCAAATTATGTTTAATTGACGGAAAAAATTAACAGATAGCTCGCAATACTGAAGAAGAAATAATTCTCCGATCTGAAAGCTAGGCGTAGCCTAATCGCTCTACTCTAGCTCTTAAAAAATCCCGTCATAATCATTAGTAAGACGACTTTATCGATCGACTAATGAAAACACTAAACCTACCATCGGGAAGAGAAATACCCATACTCGGACAAGGAACATGGCGCATGGGCGAAAAAGCCAGTCAGAAACAGGCGGAGATAGATGCGCTCAAACTAGGGTTAGATTTAGGTATGACTTTAATCGATACCGCCGAAATGTATGGGGAAGGTGGTGCAGAAAAAGTAGTTGCAGAAGCTATTTTGGGTCGTCGAGAAGAAGTATATTTAGTTAGTAAATTTTATCCCTACAATGCCAGTTATCAAGGTGTTATTAATGCTGGCGATCGCTCTCTATCTAGACTTAAAACCGATTATCTCGACTTATACTTATTACACTGGCGTGGATCGATTCCTTTGTCGGAAACTTTAGCAGGATTGCAACATTTAAAACAAGCAGGAAAGATTTTAGATTACGGTGTCAGTAACTTCGATACAGATGATATGGAAGAAGGGATATCCTTATCTGGAGGAGATGCGATCGCGATCGATCAGGTACTTTATAATTTGATGCATCGAGGTATTGAATGGGATTTATTGCCCTGGTGCAAAGAGCGAAATATTCCCATCATGGCTTATTGTCCTATAGAACAAAGAGCCTTTGTCAATCATCCTCAGTTAAAAGCGATCGCCCGACAGCACAACGCTACACCAACTCAAATCGCTCTTAATTGGTTATTGAGACAAGATAAGATTATCTCTATTCCTAAAGCCACCAATCCTAGTCACTTAAAAGAAAACAGCGCTGCTTTAGATATTACTCTGACAGAAGAAGATATTCAGGAAATCGATCGCATTTTTCCACCACCAAATCGCAAGCAAACCCTAGCTATGAGATAAGTAGTCGTGCTTGCATTAATTTGGATGGTTGAGATCGGGCAAGCGCGATCGCTCACCCTACTAGCTTTTATCTATCCACCGATCGCGCCGACAGCAACACCTTCATAGGCTGTATTCATGCCAACTTCGCGCCATTCATCTAACTCAGTTTTGACTGAATCTAACTTAGCCTCGATCGCACCGATCGAATCAGCACCCAAGGATAGACGTAGGGGTGGATTTTCACTTTCTACAGCTTGAATCATTGCTTTTACTGCCTTGACTGGATCGCCTGGTTGTTTGCCATCCATATCTTTAAGCCACTGACAGAAACTGCCGATAACTTCTTCATAATCAGCAATTTTAGGCTCTTCCATCACCAGCGATCGTCCGTTAAAATCGGTACGAAATGCACCAGGTTCGACAATAATTACTTTAATGCCTAAAGAGGCAACTTCTTTAGCTAATGCTTCGGAAATACCTTCTAGAGCAAATTTAGTACTGCAATAAATTCCCGCACCTGGGAAAGATACCATTCCGCCGACAGAAGATAAGTTGAGAATGTATCCCGATTGCTGCTGGCGCATCTGAGGTAAAATCGCACGAGTTACAGCCAATGCACCGAAAACATTAGTTTCATACTGCCGTCGTATTATTTCCTCACTAACTTCTTCGATCGCTCCCATCGTACCGTAACCAGCATTATTAACCAACACATCAATGCGCCCAAAAGTAGCGATCGCCGTTTTAACTGCTTCGCTTATTTCTTGAGATTTAGTAACATCTAGACGTATTGCTTGAGCGCGATCGGGATATTTAGCAACTAGATCGGCTAATTGTTCTGGTTTGCGTGCAGTTGCGACAACCATGTCACCTTTTTTCAAGAGTTCTTCTGTTAGAGAACGGCCAAAACCTGTGGAACTTCCAGTAACGAACCAAACTTTACTATTAGACATGATAACTCTGGTGATTGTTTGCTAATTTGAGATTTAATTTAAAATGGCAGTCTATCGAGTTCAGGCGATCGCTGTCTTGCTTATTCTTGTTTTGAATGGTCAGTACTTGCTTGATAAGGAAAATTATCTCACAAAGTATTTACTGTCTTGATGTTATTAATTCAGACTAATGACTCATTATTTCTCGATTATTAGACGACACTGTTATTGGCTCAACCAGCCAATAACAGTGTCGTCACATCTGCGGCAGAGTGTCAAGTAATTTTGCTCGACTAGTTAACATTAAGCTCTTGTGAGAATAAGCTTGGATTTTTCGACAAGCCGATATAATCCTGATATAGCTATCTAAACACTTAGCTTAGAGGATTTACATATGAGCGAATTTTTAGATTTCCTCAAGCATAAATATGCTTACGTTGCTATTGGTGAGTTCAAACCAGGTACATTTGCTGAAGCACAAAGGCTATTTGAAAAAGCCGTCTCTACTTATACTCAAGGTTTCAAAGGCTCCTATCTGTTGCAAAAACCTGGAACGGATGAAGGCATAGCAGTAATTATGTGGGACAAAATTGATGATATGCAAGACAATCAGAGCGAAGCTTATGAAGCAATTTTAAAACAAATGTCTCATTTATTTGTTGTACCGCCCAAAACTAGTTTTTATGAAGTTTGTAGCGAAATTAGACCTCAAAATGATGTTTTAGCCATGCCAAAATACTGACTTTGTTCTCTACCAAACCAGTTTCCCGCGATCGCGGGAAACTTACAACTTACAGTCTTCTCACCAATTCTTGCTTTTGCCCCTCTACTGGTGCAGTCAGTGCTTCTTCAAGATCGGCACAACCCAATCTATCCTCTAAAATTTTCATCACTTCTCGACCAAAATCATTGGGATTACTCTTCCAAGCTTGTAAGCAAACTTCCCCAAAGAATGAACCTAAAGGTTCGGGATTCCAGAGCAATTTTTTCGCCGTCCAAGGCATAAAACTCATCGGATCGTAACCAGGTTTGAGAATTTTCTTCTCGAAAGCATATTCTTCTAAATGAGTATGGGGTTGCAAACCAATAAAGAAAATAGCTGGTTCTACCTTTTCAGCCCCAAAAATACGCTCTAATTCTCGATGGTAGGCAATAGTTTGACGAATAGTATCGTAAGTTTCATCGATGACGTTAAAAGAATAATTTACCGATACTAAATCATTAAAACCAGCCGCTTTCAAATCTCGGCAGTTTTGCAGCACGGTACGCAGATTGTAACCCATCCGCATTTTTCTGACTAATTCTTGGGAACCGCTAGTAATGCCAATTTCAAAATAGTTCATACCAGTTTGCACCATCAGCTTGCACAATTGAGGTGTAAGATTGTCAGCACGAATATAGGATGCCCAGTGAATATCACTCATGCCAGAATCAACTATTTTTTGCAATAGCTCGATCGCATCGTCGATAAATTTTCTGGCAGGAATAAATTGAGCGTCAGTAAACCAAAAATTACGAATGCCGCGATTGTACAACTGACGCATTTCCTTAACCACCTCGTCAGCAGGATTAATCCTCACCTGTTTCCCTTCTACGACGGTGTAAACGCAGTAACAGCAGTTATGAGGACAACCGCGCTTGGTTTGTACGCCAATGTAAAAATCGTTTTCTTGAAGATAATAATTAAATTCAGACCAAATAGTTTCTATATAATCGTAATCGCAAGCAGATTTTTCTATAGGTGTCGGCTGTTCGTGAATTAAACCCTTTCTCGGTTCGTTTTCTCCTACTATATAACAGCGTTCGCCGAGCAGATCTTGACCCCGCAGGAATTTTTCTAAAAGTGTTTCTCCTTCGCCAACAGAAACGATCGTCCCTTTTGGTAGGCTACGTTTAAGCTGTTCGTAAAAGACACTGACTGCTCCACCACCGACTATAGCACGAGCTTGAGGATGATATTTTCTAGCTCGATGCAATCCTCGTTCGATCAAACCTTGATTGCGCCAAAGTTCCCCATAGTAAGCTGAAGCAACTTTAAAACCACCTAGCGCACCCCGTAGCTTGATTAAGGGATTGCGGGCATAAAATAATTCAAAAGCATTTTGCAGTGGATTCCCTCCTCTTCCACCTACAGGCGCGTAAATTTGAATATCTCGCCAGGAAAAGATTAAAAGAGTGGGTTTAAATTCATCAATACACTTATCTAACGCTCGATGGAAATCTAATGGAGGAACAGTCCCCAAATCAAAGATTTTCTGTTCGATCTCTGGAAAGAGTTTATGAACGCAATCTGATAAGTAAACAACGCCGATGGGAAAAATCGGATTGCAAGGCAGACGAACGTAAAGGATTTTTTGTGTCATCTCAAGTGTTTATCTTAAAAGAATTTATCGATATCGATCGACAGGCAAAAATAGGCGATCGCGCCTTAATCTAAACTTTACATATCTTAACTTTAGCGAGATTATTACCTGCAATCAACTCTTCTATTTTTTGTTAATTTTCTTTGCTAAAAGTCGGCTGAGTTTTTCTATGTAAGTTGAATGTATAGTCAGCTAATTAGAGTATAAAGTCTAAAAACTGTAAGGTTGTTAGATAAATCTTAAAAAAATCTATATTATCACAAAAGGTTTGATCTTGCATCAACTTAGCTAATGATTGGTAGCCTCTTTTACAACTATCTGGGATCGCTAAATGTTAGCTTATCAAGTGTAATAGCAAATCAAATTTTTATAACGCCTCATAACATTATGGCTCAAATAATCGATCCCGTTCCTCAAAATGGAGGAGACAGCATCCTCTGTTGTTATGTTAATGCTACTAGTCAAATCCAAGTTGCAAGAATAACTAATATTGTTAACTGGTATTTTGAAAGGGTAGTTTTTCCAGGTCAAAGATTAGTATTTGAAGCTTTAGCAGAAGGCTTATTAGAGATCCACTCAGGAATGATGGCAACAGCGATCCTTTCCGATACGATCCCTTGCCATCGTTTATGTGTTAACGCAAGCTCTTCAGAGGAAGAAGATAATACTTTAATAACAGCGATCGAAACTAATCACAATCAGCCAGTTTTAGAAGCTGTAGAAAAACCAAGTTCAAGGAATAAAACTGCTTTTAAAACTGCAATTAGTTGTTGATTTTAAATGATAGAATTACCTTCAATGAGGAGTACTAAGCCGAGTATTCCTCTTGTTTTTTTTCTAGAGCAGCAAAATTGACTAGCTCGATCCACTGAAAATAAATATCTGCGTTAATCCGTGTTAATCTGTGGACACTTTCGAGCGAGACATAATCTCAAACTGTTGCCAGCAAAGATATAAAGCCCTTGGCACATGAAAACAACCTTTCCATTTACCTCCTTTGAGGTTTAGTAAAACTTCCCCTTGGCGATTCAAATAACCAAACCATTCTCCCAATTCGCGATCGGCAAAGTGCGACCAAGCATAATCGTGCATTTTTTGATACCAGTCCCAACAGTCAGCCCTTTTGGTCAAACGATAGCCCATTGCCAGTGCTACCAAAGATTCTAAATGTACCCACCACAACTTTCGATCCCATTCCAATTGCTGTGGGGGATAGCCTTCTGCATCCAAAAAGTAATATAATCCACCATATTCCCGATCCCAGGAAAAATTGAGAATATTGAGCATAGTATCGACAGCGCGGTTAATCGTCTCCGTATCGTGACGACGACTGGCAATATCCATAATAAACCACATCGCTTCGATACCATGACCTGGATTGATTAATCTGCCTTCAAAACAGTCAACACGGGAACCGTCAGGAGCTACATGCTCGTACATTAAACCCTGATCGCGATCGAGAAAATCGTTCATTACTTCTTGCACGGTTGCATCTAGAATTGCTTCTAGGCGATCGCTTGGTAATAACCAATCCATCTCTAGAGAGAGGTTAGCTAAAATCATTGGCACTGCTAAGGACTTGAGCGATCGCGTACCTGGATAGGATTTATTATATTTACCTTTGGGATTATCCTTGCGTCGCAGAACGTTATTGTATGCTTGTAATGCTACTTCTTTTGCCCACTCTTGCTTAGAAACTAATGCATACTTACTGAACGCCATCGCTGCAAAACAGTCAGAAAAGATATTGTAAGGTTGTATCAAAGGTTCCCCTGCACGAGTAAGGGAAAAATACCAATTACCTTCCTCATCTCGTCCGTGTTTGGCGAGAAAATCTGCACCATTTTTAGCAATCTTGAGCCAATCTTGCTTGGGTTCGAGGCGATCGCACAGCATGGAAAAAAGCCAGAGTTGGCGATTTTGTAACCAAATAAATTTATCTGTATCGTAAATTTTCCCTTCGCGATCGAGACAAGTAAAATAACCACCTAGTTGCCAGTCAAGGGAGTATTTCTCCCAAAAAGGAATTACATCTTCCAGAAGCGCATTTTTGTAAAGTGCAGCTAGTTCTTGAAAATTTGGCTCCATAACTTCTGTCCGTCTTGTTTACTATTTCATTTGATTCTAATTGTTCGATCGCTGTCTAGTTCAGCTAGAAGCCAATCTAGAATCTGTCAAAACAAAGTGCCGATGAAATAATCAAACGTAGTAGTCGTCAGAGTGTCAATCATCTATGTATCTTTGTATCTTTTTATCGGCTAAATTTTTGAGATTAGATAAAATATATTTTAAATAGTATTTCAAAACAAGTCTGAGTTAAGAACAAAACTGCGATCGAGTGCGATTGGAATATAGACTTAAACTACTTGCAAATCATCAATAACTAATAATTAAGGTCGAAAAAACCAACCGATAACATTAAATCTGTATTCCGAAAGACAGTTGACAATCTTGTTCTAACCAAATTGTCCGAAGCGGTATTATTTGGTATTATTTGGGTCGTAAAACTGCGATCGAATTTTCCTTAACTCAGTTTTGCTTTAATTCCAACTAGCAAAATGCAGAGGTAGAGTTGCTATGGATACTCACGAACTTTTACACCGTTACAAAAAACATCAATTAGACTTTCAGGAAGTGAGTCTGCATACCGCTAATTTAAAAGAAGCTAATTTAAGTCGGATTAATTTAACCAAAGCTGACTTAAGTGGCGCAGATTTAAGCGGTTCAGATTTAAGCGGTGCTTGCTTGCAACAAGCGAATTTAACCAATGCCAACTTAAATGGTGCCAGTTTGATTGGTGCTAACCTAATCGAGATTAATCTGATTGGTGCAGATTTGATGGGTGCAGATTTAAGCAGCGCAGACTTAAGCGGTGCAGATTTACGCTGTGCAAACTTGCATCAAGCTAATTTAACTGGTGCTAATTTAACTGATGTCGATCTCAACGGAGCCGATTTAAGCGGTGCTAATCTAACTAAAGCTAAATTAGCAGGAACTGATGTCAGCGTTGCTGAAATGCTCGATACTAATCTCAAAGGTGCTTCCTTGAGCAAAGGAGAAAGAAAATGCGCTTGGACCTCTCATCATTGGATTAGTTGGTCGGGAAGCTAGATGCTGATCTGGCGAGTTTGACTTAATTTTTGAGAATCCTGTTAGGAATGAAAAAGCTCTTGGGCGTCTTGCCGTGTTTCGACTCCAAGAGCTTCTTCTTGTACACTTACTCCTCACACAATTAATATGTTATGTTCTTCTGCTAGAAAAAAGGGTAATTTTGGTGCCAGTTTGTAGACTGTCATAGTAAATTCCCGAGAATCGATTTGTTAAACAAATTCAGCGATCGCTATCGAGCGAAAATTTCATAGCTCAACAAGTTTGCTACATTGCTATAGATTTTGGCGATCGCAATCAAAGGATCGGTGTGACGACGATCGCTCGTTTTTGTTTTCTGGCTAGTTATTTTGGCTTTATTCCTAGCTTTAAGAGAACTTCACATTCATGTCTACTAATCGCCAATTCATTAATAAAGTTGTTCAACTCCTCAATCAAGAGCGTGCTAAAGTAAAGCTCGATCCTTTACAAGTTGATACTCAGTTAGCTTATGCTGCTCAACAACACAGCAAAAATATGGCTAACAAAGACTTTTTCAGTCATACAGGCAAAGATGGCTCCTCTCCCTTTACTAGAATTAAACAAACTGGCTATCTATTTTCAGCCGCAGGAGAAAATATCGCAGCAGGCTATACAACCCCAGAAGCAGTTGTCAAAGGCTGGATGGGAAGTAGTGGTCATCGTGCCAATATTCTTAATCCTAGCTTTACAGAAATAGGAATTGGCTACGAATATCTTGCTAATGATACGGGGATGACTAATTATCATCATTACTGGACTAGCAATTTTGCCGATCCAATCTGATCAACGGCGATCGCTACTGTGTCCGCTACCAATAGCTAGACGAGTAGGTTCGGACAAACTACCTTGACGATATTCGCGATCGGTAAAAGGAATGCTATCACCCTTGGCTGCGGAAGGATTCTCGATCCGCACCCGAAGACCATCTTTTGGTTGCATTTTACCGCGAAAAAAAACTTCAGGTTCGCTTTTTTCTTCACCTGGACAATCACCTTTTAGCGTAGTAACTGTGGTCGATATTTCCTTAGCGATCGCCACCCCTGTTTCTACAAATCCTACTGCTGAGGATTTAGATAGAGAAGGTAAAGCAAGTCCGACACCCAATAAGCAAAAGGCAGACAAGCACAATAGCTGGTTAGATCTGTTCATTACCTGTTTAGTCAGCGGATCAAGACTTTTCTATTGATAAATATAAATTGTGAAAAACTCGATCTGTGTTTCTCAAGTTTTTTTCTTGGTTAAATCTCAATCTCAATAAAGGTAGTTCTATAACCGAAATAGCTAACTAACTGAAGATTCTCTACAATAAAACTAATTTGGCTATATTTAAGGCAATTGTCCTTATCTGTTGCTTACTATACCAATTAGTTGTTTAATAAATCGATCGTGCTTGTAGGCTCTATTCTTCAGAAACTAGAATCATCTCATCGAGGTAGCAAAAGACCTCTTAATTTAGGTGTTTACTATAAAAATACCCTTGTCTCTCTCTGTCATGCTCTCGAAGATTTTATTTTGGAATCTGACAGTCATCCTCTAATTATTACTGCTTTCCAAAGAGGCACATGGTATTTGCAAGAAGCAGAACGTTATGGAGAAATAGCTCAAAAATCTGCTCAGATCGTGATTATGGCAGCACCAGAGGCAGGTTTTGAGACTCATCCTACCAGTCAATGTACCAATGTTGCGCTGGTTAATTTAGCCGTAGAAGATCCAGTTGCTCAAGAATGGCATTTGATAATTTTATCTTCTACTTATACAGCAATGGTGCTATGTCAGGAATTATCGGAAGCAGATTATGGCAAAGAGGGTAAACCAAAAGAAGATTTAGAGCGTAAATTTTATGGCTTTTGGACATTCGAGCCAAAATTAGTCAAAGAAACTGTAGGCTTGGCGATCGCGCACATTGGGAACTACGATCGCCCATTACAAGAACGTCTCCAGCAGCAGGTACAAGCAATTGATACTCAATTTTCTGCCCATCAGCAAGACGATCTCAGTAAAGTAGTTACTAAAGTTGTCGATTATCTGCAAACTTGCCAGCATAATCTACATCAAACTCAACCATCCTCAGTTTTTGCTACCTCTGGTGCTTTAGACGATAATTTAGTTTCCAATGAAACACAAGCTTTCTTGAGAATGGCACAGCTTATAGATACTAACGATTTGAGCAATCCCATGGCAGCATCAGAAGTATCTGCCTTAGCAGAAGCGCTCGGACAGCTACTAGATTTGCCCGTATGGCAAATTAAACGCCTGCGTTTGGCGGGATGGTTGCATCGTTTAGGTTCTCTTCCTAGTGCTTCTAATTTAGGTTCGAGCGTGCAACAGCAAACTTTAGCACAAGAAAAATCGACGGCGAAAGCTTCCGTATTAAGAATTATGCCTCAAATGCAAGCGATCGCCAATATTATCAACCATCAAACTGAAGCTTGGAATGGTTCGGGTACTCCTGACGGATTAGCCTACGATAATATTCCTCTAGAATCAAGAATTCTTCGATTAGTCGCCGACTTTCAAGCGCGAGTGATTAATTATCAAAAACAAGCTAGCATAGATAATCCACTTGCTCAAGCTTTAGCAGACTCTCAAGCACAAGCAGGAATAATTTACGATCCCAAATTAGTCGAAGCGATCGGACTCCTTGTCCTGGGAATGCAGCAAGGCATGAATATTATTGCAATTCAACCCAAAATTGCCGCAGGGATGTGGTTACTAGATGAGCATTGTCCAGAAGAAGCCAAATCAAATCGTGGTGAATTTTAGAGTTGGCTTTTCTATGCAATTGCCTCAATTAGACAAAATCACGCAACATCTTTTTAATTTCAATATTGTGCAGTTCTTCTTGTCCAATCATACCTCTAGCGAATTCTTCTAGATACACGCTGGCATCTTCTACTGTATCTAATAGTTTTTTATAGAGTTTCAGTGCTTTTTTTTCGTGGTTGAGACTTTCAGTTAAGATTGTATGCAAGCTATGTTCGTTACTCTCTTCCAAATTGGCAATTTTTAAGCTAGGATGCCCTTCTAAACCAGTAAGAATCTCACCTACTTGTTGAGCATGGGTTAAGGATTCAGTTGCCTGTTGTTGAAAAAATTGTACGATCGGAATGCGATTGGGTCCTGTCACCATTAGAGAGTAGTGAGTGTAGCGTACCACTCCAGCCAATTCAAATTCCATTATTTGATTGAGCAGATCGATTGTTGTATCTTTATCTAAATCTTTCATTAATTAACCTTAAATCAGAAAAGCATCCAAATCGAATTGAACACTCTTTAGGAAGTAGTGTCAATAATTTGATGATTCTTAATCATTAATATCAGTAAATTACAAGATCAATGCAATCAGGATATGGATTGTATCACATTGTCAATCATATAATTACTGACAGTAACCTCTGAACATTTTTGCTGCCACCACTGCCAAGATTGTCTGTGTTTTTCTTCCATTAACTCAGGATTAGTTAATAACTCCTCTAGTATTTGTGGAAGATTGCGCCAGTTTTTAATGGCGATCGCTGGCGATCCTGAATAAAACCAATGTGCTGGTAAAGCTTCAACCATAGGAATACAGCCATATCTAATCGCTTCACAAAAACGATATGTCTCAAAAGATGTTCCCCTCGGAATCAGACAAATCTTAGTATTCATGAGACTATCTGAATAGGTTTGCAAATTTGTCTGTGTCATCGTATAGAAGCCAGAAGTTAAGCACAACTCTACTTTAAAGTTTGGATGATGTTGTTGAAATTGCTTGAGGTAGGATAACATTTTTCGACGCGATTGTGTTTTGGGTGGCTTCAATAAAGGTGCAATTAAAGATTTTAAAGAGCCTTTAGGGTAAGAATCGTTATCAATACTACCAGCAAAAGAAACATCGTAAGAGCGTTCTTTTAAGGGTTTGATTGGTAATTCTGGTTGATTGTAGTATCCCAAAGGAATAGTGTAGAGATGGGGAATGTTGCGATCGCCTGACAAAGCACTTTTGCCGATTTGTAGCCAGTAATTAGAAAACCCAGGTAGATAAGCTAACCAAATTCTCAAAAATTGGAGAAGACTGATTAAATTTTGATAGGAAGGTTGTAGAAGAGGATTGCAGCCAATAAATGGCTTGGTACCATAGCTTTTAAATACTGCTAAGACTTGATGTGCATACATAGGAATGCGGCACCATTCATCAGCAGCAATAATAACGATAACATTATCTCCATAAGTAGGAAGGCGATCGACTTCATCTCTGGTTAAGTAAAAGATCAAGCCTTTACCTGCCAGTTTTTGCTCTACCATTTGCAGAATTTTATTATGGTAGATAGCCCAGATAAAATCACTATTTAAATTAGTATTGTAAATATCCCAAGCGATCGGCTCTGCATGGGGAGGAAGAAAATAGTATTGATTAGGGACAAAGTTAGCCATAAACAATAAAGTTGTCCTGATTATCAGTATAAATACTTGCTACTTAGCAAGTTAAAGCAGTAACAACTCGCAAGTCAATTAAACTAAATACCAAGTTCAAATAAAAGGAAGATTTCCCATTGGTGCTGGTAGCATTTCTCCTCTGAAATCGAGTAATTGCACGATCGCTAAATAGGCGATCGCGATTAGGATAGAGATTGCTCCAGTGATAATTGCAATAATTTTTCCTCTTGGCATAGTTTTTCTAGCTTCAAACAACAATGATCGTTAATTTAAAATTATTGTAAAGCCACGCCGTTTCCACGCGATCGCTCAACTCAAGATTGGTTACGTCATCCAAGAAATTGGTTTATTTCCTCATTTTACAATCGACTTTCTGAAGGACAAAGACAGCGCGTTGGTATAGTTAGAGGATTGGCAGCCGAGATCCACCTATATAAATGATGGCTGATGACTTTCTGCTAAAGCTAATCACTAATTGCTAAAATAGCTTGCTCAGGCACTAATTAACAAGCAAACACGTCAAAGACGTTTTGATAACTATAGTAGATTTCCAGTGAGGATATGAGCTTAAAATATCGCCATCAGCAGATTTCATCCCTAGAACGCAGTCTTCGTTTACAACCCACCTATCATCAGTTAATCGATAATTTGTCGTTGATGTCGATCGGCTTTGTGCTAGCCATTATCCTCGCTGGTTGTAATAGCATTACTGTCGATCGGTACGAAGCAACAGCATTAACTACCCTTACTTGGCAAGTTCCCTATAGCAGCAATCCTTCAGAAAGTAAACACGTTCGTTTTGAAGAATTTGCTTCTGCTTCTTTACTCAATCGCAACGGTCAAAAACCAGAAGGAAGAGTGATCGGTCCCGATGATAAAGAATTATGGTGGCCCTTAATTCCTCCTAAACCTAGTTTAGATGAAATTGAGAAACGGGAAACTGCTTACGAAAAAGTTGCTGGTCGTCCAGAGTTATTACGTCAAGTAAGATATCAAATTATTTATCAGCAAAATGGACAAGCAATCACTTTACCAACTAACTACGATGTCTATCGACAAGTGGTAAAAGCTTATCCGCAAAAACGATCTTTGCGTTTGACTACAGGTTTAAATGACAATTCTGTTACTAAAGCTGAACCAATTTAAATGATGGGGTGATGGTTTAAATAAGTATGGATAAGAATATGACTACTTTTATCATCTCAATTGACATTTTTCGCATAGACCGAAAAACTCTAGAGTGTGATAATAAACTTTGAAGCGAAGAGAATTTTCTAGTTCGTGTTCTAATTGGTGAACGGGACATTCATCAATAGGAATGGATACACCACAATTGACACAGGTAAAATGATGTTGATCCTGCTGCACGGAACTGTAAAGAGATTCTCCATTTGGCAGAGTTCTAACTTTTACTTCTCCTTGCAGCTTAAGATTCTCCAAAGAGCGATATACTGTCGCCAGTCCCATATTTTGGTCGCGATTGCGTAATTCTATATATAGATCTTGTGCAGAAATAGCACGATTTAAACTTTTTAGTAATTTAACAATGCGTTCTTGAGAACGAGTCCGTGTACTTTTCATACTGCTTTTAATAAATTTGGCTTTGCTTAGGCGCTTCTCAGGGGTAAATTAGCCAAACTGTAACTAATTTTAATTATTTTATCTCCGTCTCACTCGTCTTTGTCTTGCTAGTGCAAGAAGGCAGGAGGCAGAAGGCAGTCCCGATGAAAAAAATTTCACCATCAGTTCATGAAAGAAGGCAGGAGGCAGGAGGAAACAGCCTTTTATCGCAAGGTTTTAAGCCAAGCTTCTCTGCTTTATTTACTTGCCAACTGCTGTATTAATCTTGCTCAGAGATCACAAGATCTTTATACAGCGATCGCAATATCTTCATAAATCTTAGAACTACAATGTGAGCATGACAGAAAAA
>CAZJTL010000041.1:0-28479 GCA_964548905.1 uncultured bacterium
GATCGCTACTGCCGATACTTGCCTATACGAAGCTAAAAAACAAGGACGCGATCGCTTTGTGACTTCTAATAGTAAGAATTTTTCAATAGATTAAAAGAGGTTCAACTTCAGTCTGGATCTTGCCTTGAAGTAAATATCCGTTACCCAATTTCCGATTGCTGTTGCAGATCTGTCAACTTCTCTTGGTCTTTTTTCCGCTTTTTAGCATAGAGTTGAATCGCAGCTACCATTGAAATCGCCAAAGCAACAATCAACCAAGTAGTTAGATCGAGGGGTAAATTATTCTTGAATACAGCCAACATGACAATGACTACTAATAACAATGTTGGTGCTTCATTTAAAGCTCTAAACTGTTGACCACTCCATTTGCACTCATCTTTCGCTAGTTGCTTCATAATTCGACCGCAATAGTGATGATAAGCGAGAAGAACTGCAACCAAACCTAGTTTAATATGCAACCAACCAGATTTGAGAATTTCTGGTTCGGTACTAATCAAACCGATCGCCATAGCTACCGTAACAATCGCCCCTGGGGTAGTAATAATATTGTAGAGGCGTTTTTCCATCAATTCGTATTGTTTCTTAAGAATAGTCCGTGCTGGTTCTGGTTGTTGGTAAGCTTCAGCGTGGTAGACAAATAAACGCACGATGTAAAATAAACCCGCAAACCAGACTACTACTCCAATCAGATGAAAAGCTTTAAACCAGTAATATGACATTGTTATCTTCTCAAGTTATTTTATACTCTTGAAAGAGAGTATAAAGTTTTATTGAGTGCTAATTTTGCTCGTGCAATAAAATTTTAGATCTAATGACCGTTCAAAAAAAACAATTAATCAAAATCGTAGTTGTTGGCGACGTTCACGATCGCTGGGAAATTGAAGACCATTTAGCCCTAAAACATTTAGATATTGACCTAGTTCTGTTTGTTGGTGATTTTGGTAACGAATCGGTCGAGATAGTTAGTTTAATTGCTAGTTTAGAACTTCCCAAAGCGGTGATTCTAGGGAATCATGATGCTTGGTATAGTGCTTCTGTGTGGGGACAAAAAAAATGTCCTTACGATCGCACGCGAGAAGATAGAGTACAACAACAGTTAGATTTACTGGGGGATACTCATGTCGGTTATGGAAAACTCGATTTTCCTCAATTTAATCTATCCGTAGTTGGTAGTCGTCCCTTTAGTTGGGGTGGTGCGGAGTGGAAAAACAAAGAATTCCTGCGCGATCGCTATGGAGTTAATAATTTTGCCGAATCTAGACAAAAAATAGTTAGCGCAGCCGAAACAGCAAGTTACGAGAATATAATTTTTATCGGTCATAATGGCCCAACAGGACTGGGCGATCGACCAGAAGATACTTGTGGACAAGATTGGGGAGACTTAAAGGGAGATCATGGCGATCCAGACTTGGCAGAGGCGATCGCTTTAGTTGGGAAACAAGGAAAATCAATTCCTTTGGTTACATTTGGACACATGCATCATCGTCTTCGCCATACTAAGAAAAGATTACGTACTATGATCAACGTCGATCGAAATACTGATACTGTCTATTTAAACTCCGCTTGCGTACCTCGTATTCTGGAAGTAGAAGGAGAAAGACAGCGTAGTTTTTCTGTAGTAACCCTGGAAAATGGTGTTGTCTGTGAGATTGTTTTACTGTGGTTGGGAGAGCAATATCGAATCGTTTCCGAACAAATGCTTTACTCGCGATCGCAAACGATTCTAGAACCAACAATTTTGTAGCATTATGGCAGAAACTTGATATAATTATTATTCGCTTACCCGTGGAGAGGTGGCAGAGTGGTCGATCGCGCTCGACTTGAAATCGAGTGTACCGAAAGGTACCGTGGGTTCAAATCCCACCCTCTCCGTTTTGCGCTGCGCTGGCAAAATCAAAGATATTGTGACTGGAAGCATAACTTTTCCGTCACGGAAAGCTTATACTTCTAATGCACTGCGGAAATTTTATACTTCCAATTACGGTTGACTAACATTTCGTAGATCTATTTCACTTGCAAAAAAAATAATTGTAAATTCTGAATACAACAAAATGTTTGCATTCAGAAAAAAAATTTGTAATTTTAAAACAAGGTTATAACTTGAACATAATTCAAGTTTTGGAAGTAACTTGTTATTTAAGCAAGTATTTTGATTAATGACTCAATTAACTATTTCCGACGTAGAAAACCAATATTTAGATACTAAAGCAGTAGCCATATCCCGGTTTGAGTTGTGAACTAGTGGAACTAAATACTCGTTTGCAGAATGTTACATAGCTTGTGAACATAATCAGAAAAATTGTAATTTTTTTCTATATAGCTTCTGCGTTCTCTAAAATTTTTATTTTTATCGATCAAAAAATTTTTAGTTGTTAAATACTTCATTGCCTTAAGCATAGATAAAGTATCTTCATAATCAACTAATTTACCAATTGTTTTATTTTTTTCAAAAAGTTCAACAAATCCTCCACTATTTTTCATTGCTACTACTGGTAATCCCACATTCAAGGCTTCCAATAAAACCGTAGGAAAACTATCTTCACGTGAAGTTAATACAAATACATCCGCAGCAGATAAATATCGCTCAACATACTCGGTAAACCCTACCATATGGAGATTTTTTAAATATGTTTGCTCATTCTTAGATGGATTTAGCCATAAGTTTAATTCTGGGCTTATATGTCCAACCCAAATAAACTCCCAATCCGATCGACTATATTTACTTAATCTTGCTAATTGAACAAAAAGATCGAAGCCCTTATTTAAAGCTGCATATCCAACGTTAATAGCAACTTTTGTAGTTGCTTTGATACCTAAATTTTCTCTAACTTTATTTCCTTCTTCGTGATTAAATTGTAAATTTGTATAGAGTCCTTGTGGCTGAATTAAAACTTTGCCTTGAAACTTGCTAACTACTGATTCAAATTTTTCTTTGACATAATTAGCTGGAAAAACTAGATAATCACTAAATTTTGCGATCTTTTCGGCACTTTCTTTTAAATTCATAGCAGTAATTATTCTAGGTAATTCATGGATTAATGATAAAACCTTGAATTTATTTGCTTTTAAATAAGGTACTGCCCATCCTGAAACAACTGTATTAGTTATTGCCAAGTTAAATTGTTGCTCTGTTAATATCTTTAATACTTCATTTATTTCTGGTTCAGTTTTAACTAAAAATACATCACATATCTTTTGATACTCTGATAAAAGCTTTCCTTCTCCTAAAACCAAAATTACTGGTTTAACTCTCAAATTTTTCTGAAGAGTTTTAGCTAAATTTAAGAGGAGCATTTGTGAGCCATGAGGATGACAATCATGGCCTACTAAAACTATTTTAAAAACCTCATTTATGTTGGTAAATATATTCACAATTAATTTAATTACTAGGGAATTTCATTTTCCGTATTTTCCAACTTGGGTTTTACGGTTACAAGTACTTCTATATATTCAGCTCTTATTCCCTTGCTTAAATCATCAATTTTGATAATATGTGTAAATAAACCGCTAGCATCGTAGATATACTTGCAAATATCAAATCCCCAATCTACAGTAACTAAAGATCCATCCTCGCTAATTGGATTTCCATGATATTGAGGTTCTTCTAGATGAACAACTTCTCCATTAGCATTTAAACGCGCTCTCAATTTTGAAGGACGAGATTTATTTACTAAAGGTAGTGTGAAAATATGAGCTCCACCTGGCTTAAGTGTTCTTGCTATCTCACTAAAAGCTTTTGAGGGACAAAAAATATGTTCCATTACATCCTGAGAAATATGAAGATCGATACTTTCATTTTCAAAGGTAAGACATTCAAGACTTTCGCAACGAAATCCGTTTACAAAAGAGCCTAGTTGACAATCAGGAAAAAATTGCGACGATATATAGTTATTGCATTGGTTTGACAATCTATGGCTTGCTCCCCTTTGAGCAGGTGAACATTCATGAATTACTAAATCTTGCCATGATGGAAAAAATTCTTCAATAACTTGCGAAGATTAACCTCATGGGTAAATAAACCAATAGCATCGTAAATATGTTTACAAATATCAAACAGCTTCACAAAGATCGATAATTAAATTGTGCCAGCACTTTTCTAAGGGTAAAGAATCTAAATAAGTCTGTTTGTATTTACTTTCTGGTATTTTTTGTTCAAAAAGATTAGTTGAATTTTTACTTAAATATTTTTGAGCGATCGCTTTGTTCTCTTCTTGATAATAGTTAATGGATTCTATAATTTCTTGGTAACTGAAAAAATTATTACTAGAACGATAGTTTTTATAGATTTCATAGCACACTCCCAAAAGTATTTCTTTTAGCTTTTTTTCCTTCTTTTTATTTAAACTCAAAAACAAATTTACAATGTAATTTGGGTAAGAATTATTGATATTGCCACATGTTTCAATATATGAATCAAAATCAAGCTTAAACTCAACTAAATCTAGAAAATCTGCAACAACATCATTGTTTTTAAGTTTTTCTTTTTGATATGGTCTAATAATCATATTTTCTTGACCAAAGACAGATGCCCAAGCATCGATAATGGGAAGATAGTGTTTATTTTTATATTCATCTTGTTTGAATTCATCAAAATTTCTAGTTTCTTGAAAAAAAACAACTAATGTTATATAAGATGATTGAATTAATTCATGTTGAGGTCTTAAATAAAAAATAATTTTAAATTCAAACCAATCTTTAAATAGATAGTATATTTTACTAATTTGCTCAATATTCTCGATCAGAAAAAATTCTTCCGAAGATATGATTATATTTTTATCTTTGTTGTTTTGCACTTCTAAATACAGTTGTTGCCAAGATTCTTCTGTCTTGCTTGAAGCTTGGTTTTTATCTAAATGCCAAGCTATCTGATGTTGACCATAGGGAAATCCTTCTGGTATTCCTGAAATTGGATATAAGTATCCTTTATTCAAGAAATTATCTCTGTTTTGAGTCAACAATAATTGAATAGCTGTTGTGCCTGTTTTATGAGAGCCACAGTGAATAAACATTGTATTTTTCATGATATTTTACCAGTGATTTTGAACTCCAAAATGTCGAGCAAATGTATCAAAAATACCTTGCCAATTCCAAGGGTAAGGTGCAAGAGGATTAATTTTATCTAGAGAGAAAAACATTTCTCTAAAATTAGACTGAACATAGGCAGTCTCTTTTTCTGCAATATTATTTAAATCCAGAAAACTATTACTATTATGTAGCCTATATTCGTAAAGAATCTCATCGAGATATACAGGTTCTTCTCTAGCAATCATTCTCATGGCATAATCCCAATCATGACAATACTTTAAATCCTTAAATTCTCCAACTTCTTCTATTAAGCTTTTGTGGATAAAAAAATTGCCCGTAGTTATAGCTATTTGCGCTCCCAAAAAACCAAAGCTCATACTAGGTAAATTAACTTTACTTTTGCCTGCTATAGTTTCAAGATTGCTAGCAAAAGAAGTTTTGATATTTTCGCCATTTCCCCCTATACATCTTATTTTAGAAAACAAGAAACGCGAGCCTGTAGATTGTGCTGTTAGTATCAAAGATTTGATGCGATTACAGATAAATCGATCGTCAGAATTTAAGATATTAATCCAATCCCCTTTTGCTTCTTTTATGCCATCGTTAATTGCATTGTGTGCGCCTTGGTTAATTTTTTTTTCATGCAAGACGATGTTGCGTAGTTTCTGTTGATATTCTGGCTTTGCTAGTTCTTTTCTAGCTACTTCTGCCGTTTTGTCTGGCGAACAGTCATCAATGACAATTAGCTCGATGTTTTCGTAAGTTTGCTCAACAACACTATGCAAACACTCAACGATATATTTTTCGTGTTTGTAGCTTGGTATGATTATGGAGACTAAAGGAAAGTTAGACAAGATTAATACCTCTATTTGTTTCTAATAAAGAAAAACCATCTTCATGTTCAGAGACTAAAAGTAATTTATATGCACCCGCAGGTAACATATCCAATTTCATATATGCTTTAAATCCTGCCTCAAGTATGTTTAATTCCTTCTCTTCTGAAAAGTATTGGCTTAAATCCCTTCTTGTATATCTTTGATAGATTTGTCCAAACCATAAATTTTCAGTTTTATCCTTCAATACCAGCCAAAGTGGTCTTAAAGGACTATCTTCTTTATGTTTGGTAAAGAACCAACCAGAAACATACATGCTATTGCTATCTTGTTTGGAAATAGTAAGCGTAGTCGAACTTTCATGTTGATTAATTCTGTCAATGTGTCCTACTGCTTCTCCGCTAATTTTGTTTAAAGCAAATTCTTCTGGTGGAATATTAGAAGCAATGGAGGTAGACATCGTTAATTCTTGTACGATATCTAAGTTTTGCAGAAATTTAATCGACCTTTCTAAACTCAAAAAACGGTTTTCTAATCTCGCAATAACTTTATTGGAGGTAAAAAGTCTTGAGTCTGTTAGGGTTGATAGTAATTTTAGGTCAGATTGCCATGATGATTTTTTCGTAATTACTCTTCTGACAGATTCAAGATATTGAGTTCCCCATTTTTGGTCTGGTTCTAAATGTGCGCTTTCAGCCCATTCATTCCATGCGTTTACAAAAACCAGACGGCGATCGATTGGTAATTCTGCAACTGTTTTTTCAGCAATACCATTGAACCAAGTTTCAAATTTATCTGGTGTTGCTCCATGAAAAATGTTACCAGCAGGTCCACGACGAGGAGTATTATCCCATGAGGTCATTACACCATGATATTTTTCGTATGATTCAGTAGGCTGGCGCAGAGAATTGAATACAGCCTCTTCGTAATCGTAGATTTTTCCCGTAAAATTTGGCGGTAAATCCTGAATATTTTTATTGATTAGTGATGCTTGTAGTTTATGAGGTGGAAATTCACAAGCTGCATCAAAACCAAAGCTTCGAGGATCGCCACATCCATGAGTTTCTACAGCAACAAGATGTATTTTTTCTATCCCTGCTTTTTGGCAAGCTTTACGCCATATATCAGCAGTTTTAATTGGATTAGGAAACATGTTGATTCGATAAACGATTAGTATCGGTGCATTATCGATTTTGATATAGCGTTTATCTTTCAATATAGGAATAACATCTTCTATAAATGCTGCGTCAGTTTCTTCGTCATGTTTTTGTTGAATTAACACTTCATTTTCTGAACCATCCCATCTTCTTGACCATGACTCATTAGCCCAACAAATGCAAAACGGAAAATCTGGTTCTTGAGATTCAAGAATTTCTTGTAGTGGACGTTCTAATATTCTTCTTCCAGCAAACCAATAATAATAATAGCAGAATCCATATATTCCATATTTTTTAGCTAATTCTGCTTGTTGCTTGCGAATTTCTGCAAGCCTTAAATCATAATAGCCAAGTTCTCTTGGTTGTCGTGGTTGGTAGTGTCCTTCAAATAAAGATTTGGCTTTTGATACATTTGTCCATTCTGTAAAGCCTTTACCCCACCATTCATCATTTTCGGCAATTGGATGAAACTGAGGCAAATAGTAGGCAATTAATTTAATATTGTCTGGATTATAAATTTGAGTAGTTTCAGTTGGTATGTTTATTTGATTTTCTTTTTGAGCAGAAAATTTGTCGATCGCAGATGTTTCCTGGGAATTTACCAAATTATTGAGTAATTCTAGATTAGTACTGCCAACACCACTTTTAATTTGTTCGATCGCAGTAAGCCGATCGGCATAGCTTTCTAGCAAATATTGATAGAATTTTTTTGCTTCTTCTAGTAAATTATTGTTAATTAAAGCATTCACTAGGATCAAATAAGATTCAAGATTTTTATTGCTATTCGATCGATCAGAATCTTGACGTTGTTTTTCTAGTTCAATTGCTCTCTTAAAAGGATTTATAGCATTTTTGTACTGTTTATGTTCTAACATTTTTTCTCCTAGCTTTTGAAAAGAATAAGCTCGTTTTTCTTTAAAGCCATATCGGAAAAAATGCCTTAAAATCAACCATTTTTTGTGAGGATATTTTGACTTAATATCTGAGTTAACGTCTAAGTATTCTTGCCAATCAAAGTCTACAGGCAAATTGCTTTTTTCAAATTTATGTAATTTATAAAACTGCTCTTCTGTTGCAATTACTTTTCGATGTTTTTTTTCCTCAATCCAATGCTGATAAGCAGAATCATAATCCGATAAATGCTCAACTTCTGAATTGCACTGAGTATAAATTTCCCAGTTAAATTCAGTAGATAGATTGTTAGTTTGTTCTTGAAGATCCGCAGTAAAAGTCATATAGATAGGCTCAGATAAGGTGGTTGAGTTAATAGGTTCTAGGCTATTTTTTGTAAAACGAGATAAAATTCGTTATCTGGTCGTTCAATATCTTTAGAGCTGTGTAGCTGTAAATCAATATATTGAGATGTATATAATTCATCGCATAACTCTAGAAAAGAAAGATAATCGAAAACATTACAGTGAATATCGACATAGCCATTTTTAGCAATTTCTGCCTTGGCTTTGTCCATAGCAGCTTTTGCTGTAGCAAATCGCTTTTGCTTGAGCAGATCTTGAATGTCTTCATCCCAAATCTGATTGGAGCGAACAGGTCTATAGTAGTAAAGATGATCGAAAACTTGATATAAAGTGGGACTTTTTAGATCCTCTTCGTAGTTACGTAAGATGTTGGCAAGTGAAGTAAGATGTCGAATCTTATCAAAGGTATATTCTTTATGAGGAACTGCTAAAAATAGATATCCATTGGGATTAAGGATTGAGGAGATATTCTGAAACCAACGAATCAAATCGGAGATATGCTCGACAACATGATTAGCAATAACTAGATCGAATTTTTTTGAGATCTGTTTAGAGAAATTTTTATCTTTAATAACATAGTCAACCGCAATAGCATTTTTAGCTCGCTCTGGAGCGCTAGCATGAGCAGCAAGGTGTTCTTCTGGGGCAAACCAGTCCATGAAAGAGATATCTACTTGTTCTTTAGTATAGGTGGGATAATCAAATGCTCCAATTTCTATGACTTTAGCTTTTGAGACATCGATCGTCTTTTCAATAAAAATTTGTCTTTTTTTTCTGATCGGCACGTAAATTTCATTTGGTTGAATTGATGGCACCTGATTTAATTGTTGATTAGTCATATTATTGAAAAACCCATTTTCGACAATCGAGCGATCGAATCTTCTTCATTTAAAATGCATCTTCTAGAACTGTCAATTCGAGATCCATAAATTATTGTTTCTTAGTCGTTTTTGCTGGTATTTGGGCTATTTTGCTTGAATAGTTGTTATTGGTCATTGACTACCTTTCTAAAAATATGGCAATAGGTATCAGCATAATTAGACATTAAATACCGATCTAGTATTTTTTGCCGAGCCGTATTTCCTATTTGAGTGAGGCGATCGCGATGGCTAAGACAAAGGACGATCGCTTTATACCATGCTGCTGTAGTATTTTCCACAAGAATACCGCTAACTCCTTGTTTGACAATATTGCTGTAGGGAGGACAATTACTAGATAAACTCGGCAATCCAACCGCAGAATATTGCAAGAATTTCAAGTCACTTTTACAGCGATTAAACTCTGTATCGACTAATGGCGCGATCGCTAGATCGCAATAAGAGGCAACTCCTCGGAACCAATCGACAAATTGAGGATAATGCTTGCGCTTGTCTGGTACTTTCAAGCGTTGATACCAAGTTTCCCCTTCCTGTTCGGATTCTGGTTCGCCACCAATGACAAATAGTTGAATTGGATAACCCTCTTCTTGCAGTTGCTCAAATACAGGTCGAATCATCGCCAGATCTTCTATATGAGTGGGATTACCCATGTAGAGAATCTTAAGGAAATCGGGTTTTTTTTCTAATAAGGAGATAGGCAAGTCAGAACAAGGCTCGATCGGTCGCAGCCAAGCAAATTCTGATATGGTATTGGGAATAATAGTAAGATTAGGATTGAGCGATCGCATTTTTTCAACCAGAGGCTCGGTACTGACAACCACTGAGTTGGCTTCTTTTACCAAGGTTTCTATTGCTTTAGCATTTCTAGCATAAAAACCATCAGGATCTTTTTCTGAGGGAACATTGGTCAAATCGTCATCCAATTCAAACACGAACGGAAGTTGGCGCTGACGACAGATGTTAATAAAAGACTCCACTAAATAGGGTTCGATCGCATTGCGTTGAACTAGAATTGCATCTAGATCGAACACTCGATCGCGATCTTGTAAGAAAGAATCAAGATCGAGAAACTGAGGATCTAGTTTTTTAGCAATCTCAGGATGCTTGAGCCATTCCAACACACGAATATGTACCGAAGGAGTGGCATTACCATGGCGATCGCGTTTGATAATTACACCCAATTTGAGATACTGCTTACTATGACGATCTCTTTGGAAAGGACGACAGGTGGCGATCGCTTGCTGATAGAGTTGATGGTAGCTAGCTGCCATAGTTGCAACATTGTTTTGTTTGCCATAAAAACGCTGCCAACTACGAACTTCACTAATTTTCTGCAAGTATCCATCAATATCGCTAGCAAGCTCTAATAATCGAGCATAAATCACTTTTGGATCGAGACTGTCAACTAGCCAACCTCCTCCATGCTGACGGATGCGATCGCCTACAGCCCCTTTATCGATCGCCACGCTCGGCACACCACTCGCCCAAGATTCAGTTAAAGTATGACAATAGGTTTCCGGCCAAATTGAGAAAATCCCTACATAATGGGGCTGAATTTTTTGCACCCATTTGTAATAATCCTCTCGTTTATAGGTACCGTAATGCTTGCCAACTGAAGCCAAGATCGGATCGGTACTACCCAAAAAATGAAACTCAATTCTGCCTTCCGTATCGAGTGCTTGAATTTGAGCGATTAATTCTGCACCTTTAGAAATACTTATATTCCCTGGAAAGAGAAGACGCAATGGCTTAGATGGATGCAAAAACTGTTCGCAAATAGCTGTATTAGCATAAAGTTGGGGGAAATCTCGACCGTGAGGAATCACCCAAAATGGGGCTTTGAGATCGGGATAAATTTGCTCTATTTGAGCTTTAGCCGACTCAGAAGTAGTGACAACTGCATCAACATATTGCAGCATCTGCACCATCATTTGCCGCCAAGTCTTGATAAAACTATGCTTCAGGGGCGGTAATTTATTGTTCCAAAGTGAAACATGGCAATCACCCTCAGTATCGGTGCAGCGTCCGCCACAAAAGACATTATTTTCATCTAGTAGGTTGACGGTGGGACAAATAGTATAGAAGTCGTGGAATGAGAAGACGACAGGAATATCTAGTTGTTTGGCAAGACGAGGCAAAGATAGACTGTGCCAAGCAATATGTCGAATATGTAACAACTCAATTCCGTAGCGAACCAAGATAGAGCTGACAATTTCGTCATATTCGTTAGAACGAGCATACTCTGGAGCGATCAGTGCATTTAGCTGGATTGTTTCGCAAATTTTAGGAGGCTGACAACTATAATCGCAGAGGACAATTTCTTTGCTGTTACACTGCAACAAATAAGTATGATAGCGATCGCTCAAACCATTCATTAAATCTTGGTTAGTTTGAGGTGTACCGCCTGTTTGCGTAGAAATTACATACAAAACTCTGGGTAAAACTCTTTGTTGAATGCTATTGTTTTGCTCTAGCAATCTGCGTACTTTATAGCGTACTGTATGCAGGACTGGAGAGATGGAAAAAGTTTTGGTGAGAGCTTTATACTCTGGATAGCGCTCCGCGATCGCCTTACCTCCCGCCTCATACAAAGCTTGTTTTTCACCACGGAAACTAGCAGAACGAACGTGACGAACCAAAGTGCGATCGTCAATTACATGTCGCCATCCCGCACGCAAGGCTCGCAGACAAAAATCATTTTCTTCGCCGTAACCCCGTGGAAAAGCAACTTCATCAAAAACTCCGATTTGGTCGAAGACAGCACGACGGATATAGAGACAGAAACCATTTCCAGTAGGCACTTCAGGATAGATGCACTCGCTTTCATGGGCGATCGCGCGGACAAACTCTGGGAAATTGAGCCATTTGGGTAACTCATTGGCAGTTCCCATCGTCGGTACAGAAAATGCTCCCGCATTGTCTGACATGGCTGTAACAGTGGCAATGTCTACATCGTGGTAAGCAGCAATTTGTAGATTTTGTAACCAACGAGGACCGACAACTGTATCGCTATTGAGTAGAACAATATCATCATTGCCTGCCCACTCGATCCCAAGGTTAATAGTTTTGGTATAGCCTAGATTGTTCTCATTGGAGATTACATGGATATTGCTATAACTGCTTGCCCATGACAGTAGATCCTTAATTCTGGTATCGATGCTCGCGTCGTCAATTAACAGCAAGCGTGCATTAATCGAAGTTTGTTCTAAAACCGATTCAATACAGGCACGTACTTCGTCGTAAGCATTAAAAATGGGAATGAGAATTGTAATGCCTCGATCGCTAGATTGGTGAGCAATAGTTTTAGCAAGGCGAGAAAACTGCCCAGTACGTCGTTGATGATGTTTCTCGTATTCCCCATCGGTAAATTCAAGGACAATTGAGTCTTGATGCAACTTTTGTTGAGTATTACTGAAAGTAATATCTACTTTCAAAGTTTTGCTTTTAGCCAACCAATAAGGTAACTTAATTTCAAAACCGCTATTACCATCCCCTAATCCATATTTAACTAAATCTTGTCGAGATAGGTCTGCTTTAATGGTGCAATAGAAAATATCATCAATATAGACATCGAGGCGAGCTGCGCCAAGATGACCATCTGGCAGGGCCCAGCCCCTAATTGAATTCTTTTTGTGGCTATCAATGCGACCAATGCCTCGACGAGGAATCACCAAATCTAGGGCGATCGGTTGTAATTGGGCTTCAGATTTAGTGAGGGGAACTAATTCAAAGAAGTGTATTTCGCCATCTAATAAAAGCTTTTTATCGACTAATAAGGGAAGCTGAAACTGAAATTCTCTGGGAGACGCACTAAGTTCTTCACGGGTTATGTCATGACAAATTTTTCCCGTTTCCAGGGAAGCGATTTGCTGATTATCTACCCGTATCCCTAATTTTAACGATTGCTGGGGGTCATCATTATTAATTGCCCATCCTCTAACAATTCCACCGATGCCAATTTCCGTAATTCTGGCAATGAAAGGATTGTCTGCATCTGAGTGAGAAACTAAATAATTGCCAATGCCACCTAACTGATTTTTGTCTTGCTGTTCGATCGTATAATTGATTTTTTCTTGAACTTCCTCGCCTTCAACGTCGAGTTCTTTTGCTTGAGTATAAGCTGCAATTGCTTTGTCCCAGTTTGGTAGCTGCCTATATACTTCCCCTAATAAATAGTATATTTGAGCAGAATCGGGATTGAGTTCGGCTTGTTGCTCTAGAGAAGTGGCAATTTCTTTGAGCTTAGTTAAAACTATTGTAGATTTTGCATCAATCTCTCTAGCACGACAATAAATCGCGATCGCTTCAGCCCAAAGTTCTTGAGCAGTGAGAGCTTGTCCCAAATAATAGTAAACTTCTATCTTACTAGCATCAATTTCAAGAGCTTGATACAGGCTTACCATTGCGTCCGACCATGACGACAACTCTATTAATGCTCTGCCTAAATTTGTGCAAGACCAATAGCTATTAGGATTAAGCAAAACTGCACGACGATAAGCAACTACTGCTTCTTCCCATCTTTGTCGTCGAAACAGAAAATCTCCTAGATCATGATGAGAAAGATAGTTAAGATCTTCGTTTTGCCAAAAATTTGAACTTAATCGATCGACTGTTTGATAGCAACTAGCAACTTCTTCCCACTGATTCAGTTGGGCAAAAACAAAACCTAAATTTGCATAAGACCAAATACAATCAGGATTGAAATCGATCGCTTGACGATAAGCAGATATAGCTTCCTGCCATTGTTGCTGTTGGCATAAAGAATTACCTAATTCAAGATAGGGATTTTCTATCTGCTCGATTTCGTCAGTTAGATCGGTTTTATCAAGTTGAATATCTTCTGGTTGTGTTTGTAAATTATCAACCTGGGTAAGATCGAGTGGACAAGCCTCTGGTTGTGTTTGTAGATTCTCAACTTGGGGAAGATTTAATTGAGTCTCTTCTTTAAGTAGATCGTTTTGAAGAGGCACAGAATTGTTAGTTTCTAACTGTATTTGAGTTTCTTGGTTAACTCCTGCCTCCTGCCTTATGCCTTCTGACTCCTTAGACAATGCTTGTTCGAGTTGACGGCTAGCTTGAGTAAAATCTGGTTTTAGCTCGATCGCTTTTTGGTAAGCAGCGATCGCTTCTTGCCATTGTTCTTGTGCGCTTTTTGTCGTTCCTAAATAATAGTAAGCTTCGCTTCGGTTTGGTTGAAGCGCGATCGCTGTCTCGAAGGCAACATTTGCTTCCTGCCAAGATGTTAATTCGAGCAAGGTTCTGCCTAAATTGACATGGGACCAATAGGCATGAGGATTAATCAAAATGGCGCGCTGATAGGCAACTTTTGCTTGTTCCCATTGTTGCTTTCGCCAGAAAAAATCGCCTAATTCATGATGATTGCGGTAATCTCTAGGAAAACTTTGCCAAAAATCAGAATTTAATTCATCTATTTTTTGATAGCAAGCATTTACTTCTTCCCATTGCTTTAATTGACCGAATAGCAAGCCCAAATTCGCATAAGACCAAATGTCATTAGAATTAATTTCTAAGGAACGACGATAAGCAACTATTGCCTCTTCCCATCGTTTGAGATTGAGGAGTGCATTTCCTATCTGATGGTGAACTTCCCAAAGATCTGGATGAAGCTCAAGCAAATTGTTGCACAAAGCAAGCGCTTCTTCCCATTGTCCTTGTGCAATGTATTTTTTTGATATTGCCAAACTAGTTTCAGATGATTGCACTTGGGTAGTTGAGTCAGATGAGTTGGTCTGGGTCTGAGTATTCATGAATTAAAGATTTAAGTTTTGAGAAACTCGGTCGTGTTTTTTTTCGGCAATCTCAACAGCTACTTTAGATTAAAAGAATAGTTGTAGGTTTCAATTATGTGTCTTGATTTATATCTAATTAATTCTCTTAAGCTTTCATCATAGTATTCACTGTAGTGACTATGTTTGGTTTTATTAATAATTGGTGCATTTTGCAGAAATTCGTATAAAGAGTCAGGTACAGGAATCATATTTTCTTGTAGAAAATTACTAAAGCAGCTTAATATTTCTTCTGTACGTCCTACAGTAATTCCTTGTTCAGATGGATTTTTCCCCAGCATATTCCAATGATGTATAGTAAGAAGATCGACATCTAATTCTTTTCTTTTTTGAGCAACTGCCTGAATAGAATGTTGACCATTACAAATATTTTTTATGGTGGTGTGAAAATCATTTTTTCCACGATCTGATACTAAGAGCCATGTTGGATCTTTGGAGTTATGCTGTTTGCGGTAATGGTACCAAGAAACATACCAATCCCAAGGATTTCTGATCAGCGCAAATTTAGGTAGATGTTGATAGTTAGATGGAATCGACTTTATTCCCTTATGTTTTCCTATTTCATTTTCAATAAACCAATCATTTGGCAATGCTTTTTCGCAAATTGTTTTGATAAATTCACCACCTGTTTTTGGCAGATGTATAAAGGTAAAGTATTTAGAAATAAGCATTCTATTTTTGAAGAGATTGGCATTTTTTTTTGCTTGCACTTGCATAAGATTTTCTCGAATAATAAAATAATTGGTCGATTGGTTTATATGGTAGATTTTAGCTAATTAAGCAGTTATTTTTAGTATTTTTGGTTTACCTCGATATTGATGGCAATTTTCAATAAATTCTTGGTTTTCTTGAAATGAATCGTAAAGGCTTTGATTAACTTTGTTTGCCAATTGACGATGTTTAGTTTCTTGAGGAATAGTGATTTTCTCTCCTTCAGGAATATTTAGGTAACAGAAGATTTTTTGAACGGTTTCATTAGTGTCTTTAACTAACTCTTCATAGGATATTCTCAGAGGATTAATTTGTTTTTGAGTAAAGAAACGTTCCCAATAGTATTCTTGGTAAAGAATATGAAGAATCCAATACTCTAACTTTTTAGGATCGTACTGACACTCTTGAGACGATCGATCGCCTTGAAAAGAATGAAAAACCCCTGTCTCAACTGCTTTATATAACGATATACCTTGAGAGATAAAATCGTTTCTAGTCAGGTAGATAACTTTTAAGTTCTCTTGAAAAATCTTTTCAAAAGGAGTATGTTCTAGCACTAAATTAAATTGGAAAAATGATGCTTCAACACCAAACCAACCATTAGGAGTAGATTGATGCCCTTTGATGCACTTGAGGTAATCTTCAAGATTAGAACACTTGTAATTCTTTAAAATTCCTTCCAGTGAATTATGGTTAAACCATTCCTCTGGATTTCCTGCTAAACGGGTTGCAGCTAAAAGTTCAGTTAACCATGAACTTCCAGATCTAGGAGTAAGAGCAATCAGATATTCTGATAAGGTGGCTTTTTTTTGTTCGTATCGTTGCAAAAAGGTGGCAACTTTTGCCTTATCTTCCTGCACTTGAGTAAATTTGTCATAAAATTTGTTCAGAGTTTTTGTATTCATAAGAAAATCTCGATCGAGTAATTATGTTGACAAGTAATTTGCTTACAGGCGATTATCTATAAACCATTTAGCTTGAAGATAAGCAAACAAAAGAGATGGATTTTGGAATTTTTCGCTTGGATTTTTCTGACTGTCGATCTCAATAAATGAAGATAAACCGCTCTCAATGACAGGCAATTGTTCGGCTAAGTTCCTTCTCTGCTTGCTATATTCATCCAAGTATTGTTCTGTCATAGTTTCAAAACTAACAGGCACGTATTCTAAAACATTCTTTTTGACTAGTTCGATCGCTTGTGGAGAGTAAACTAAACTAACTAAAACATCCAACAAACCTTTAACTGTAGAAGATTGAGCAATCCAACCAACTCCAAATTTGGTTACTCTTTCAGCAACTGCGCCAATCGGAGTAGTAATAATAGGAATACCCGCCGCTAAAACTTCATCTGCTACTAAACAATAGGTTTCTGCCCAAATTCCCGCAAACATGACCAGATCGACTTCTTTTAGCAGATGGGGTAGTTCCAGGGGTTCGTATCTACCATGCAATTGCAAATTCTGAATGGATGCAGGTAAAGGTTCACTTAATTCACCAAATAACTCAAAGCTAAATTTACTTTGCATTTGCGGATTTGTCTGGATTGTTGCTAATAACTCAATAATTAGATCCAATCCTTTATGATTGGAAATGCCACCGACAAAGGCAATGCGTAAAGGCAAAGAGGAAAAGCGTCGAGAGTTGTTTTTATCGATCTTGTTTAAATCTGCTTTTTTGGCAATTCCATGACGAATTACTTGAATTTTGTCAGTAAGTTGGGGATACTCTTGGATAAAGTAAGATTTTGCTGTTTCTGATGGAGTGAAGATAGTAGCAGCATTGAGCATTAATTCTTGACAATAATCGTACCAATCTTCTTTGAGATTTTTTCCCTGTCCAAACAGAGCTTGAATGCATTGACGACAGTAATCTTGACTCTTGCGCTCGTAACAAAATTGATTGTGGCGATCGAGCAAATTGAAACTGGGACAAATTAAATAATAATCGTGCAAAGTCAGACAGTAGGGAATGTCAAGTTGCTCTAAACCTGCCATGATATCTTTGATGGGCAGATTAATTAGATGATGAATGTGAATTAAACCAGGTTGAAAATACTCTAGTACTTCGACAAAGACTTTTAAAAATTGAGGGTTTGAGTACTGATAATTGTTAGTCTCAGGGAGAAAACAAGGAAACTGAAATCTTAATACTTCTTGGGCTAAAAAGATATTCAGTAGCAAAGACGAATTATGTCGATTGAAACAGAGAGTGTAAACTGGTTGAGTCTCACGGATTTCTTCAATCAAAGCCCCGCAATGATATTCAGTCCCACCTAAAGGAAAGTTGATGGCAAGATCGGTAGTATTGTGGAGAATAAAACAAACTGGTTTGCTCGCCCTAATTTCCTCTAAGCGCAGATGTAATTGAATATTGGTTAAAATTGCTTGAGCGGGCTTAAGTTCGATATATTTATGAACCTCTTGAAAGTAGTCTGGGTGTTTTTCCTCTAGAGGTTTAAAATTATCTAGAACTAACTGCTGTTTCTCATCGACTCCAAAAGATTTACCGCCAGCATGATAGACAAAGGTAGAATCATCGATAATGTGATGATAACCTGCCTGAATGACTCGACGTGACCAGTCATTTTCTTCTCCATAGCCCTTACCAAAGCTAATCTCATCGAAATAACCAACTCGATCGAGAACTTCTCTTTTCATATAAGTGCAGAAACCGACACAAGTGGGTATGGTTGGATATTGTCGTAGCGAAATCCGCTCGATTACCTCAGCAAAACTATCGATCGAATGAGAATCAGGAATATCGTTAAATTTTAGCCAATTGGGAACAGAGCAGATCTCGCCGTTATTAGTTAAGGGAGTAACGCTACCGATCGAGGGATGAGCGTAGGCGGCTATAAATAGCTTTTCTAACCATCCTTTAGTTACTACCGTATCGCTATTGAGAATAACAATGTCATCTTTTTTGGCAATTTTGAAAGCAAAATTACAAGTTTTGACAAAGCCCAAATTTTGAGGATTGGCGATCGAGCTGATCTGGTCGTGTTTTGCCGCAATTTCTTGAAGTAGCTCTGCTATTCTAGAGTCAGTGCTACAATCGTTAATCAGCAAAATTTGATATTTAGGGTCGGTATGTTTGATTAGGGCAGCAAGACATCGTTGCAGATCTTCGTAGGCATTATAGATAGGAACGATAATAGTTAGATTTGGCTCGATCGGCTGAAGTTGAGCTTGAGGATCGATACTTATTTGTCTTGGTCGAACAGGAGTTTTACCGATCGCACTATACCACCACTCTAGATCTGCTTTAGGGTTAAGTTGGACAGCTTCGCGCCAACAACGAATTGCTTTGCCAAAATCTCCTGCTTTGAGAGCAGACTCAGCTTGTAAATAGCGATCGCGAGCATTTCGACTTCCCCGAACTACCATAGGTGCGAGATCGAAGTTGACAATCTGCTCTAGTTCCTGACAAATTTGAAAAAAGTTAGGCTTCTGAGTTGGCTTGGGAAGCTTTGGGGCTAGAGATTGATAAAAATCAACAGCTTCGGTAACGTTACTCTGCATTCGTCGATGTAGAGCATAACTCAATCTTTCAGTAGCATAGGTTGAATTTGGCTCTGACTCAAAAGCTTGGCGATAAAGGGCGATCGCTTCTTCCCATTTTTCTAGTTTTAATAAAGCTTCCCCTAATTTTTCGTAGTATTTGCTAAAGCCTCGATCTAGTTGAAGCGCTTGCTTAAATGCGATAATAGCTTCTGCCCAAACTTCTGTATAAAATAGTGCTGTTCCTAAATTATGATGAGACCAAGCATAATCGGGTTTGAGAGCTAAAACTTTGCGGTAAGAGACAATCGCGCCCTGCCATTCTGATAGATTTAATAATACATCGCCATAATTATGATAAGCTTGCCAATGATTCGGATTTAAGGCAATCGCTTTTTGATAAGCTTTTTTTGCTTGCCCCCATTTCTTTTGATGAGTGCAAACCTCTCCTAAATAGAAATTAAATTCAAAATTGTCTGGATACTGCTTAACTGCTTGTTGATATAATGCCTGAGCTTCTTGCCATTGTTTTTGTGTTATCCATAGTTCTCCAAGTCTTTGATAAATTGCCAACGACTGAGGTTTTAAAGCAATGATGCGTTGGTAAAGTGCGATCGCTTCTGTAAATTTATTTTTAGCGACTAAAGCATCGGCTAGCCTTAAACATAGCTCTGGATCGTCTGGCTGCATAGCGATCGCTTTTTGATAGCTATCCAAATCGTTGGGATCTTTCTCAATAGCTTGCAAATAAAAATTTAATGCTTGTTGACGCTTGGCTTTTTGCTTGGACTGGAGGACAGCATTAATTTTCCCTTCTAGATTAGGTAAATCTGCCTTTAGCTGCTGGCTATGTTTGTAAGCAGATTCAGCTTCTTCCCACATTTGTAGCTTAACGAAAGCCTCACCTAGATTGTAGTGCGACCAAGCAAAATTAGAATTTAATTTAATTGCTTGTTGAAAACACTGAGCTGCTTCTTCCCATTGCTGTTGCTTCAGTAGAGCGTTGCCTAAGTTATTATAAGACCAAGCAAAATTAGGATTCAATTTAATTGCACTAAGATAAGAACTACTAGCTGCTTCCCACTGTTCCCCCGCACTGAAAGCATCCCCTAAATTATGGTAGCCTTGAGAATCTGAAGGTTTTAATTTAATTAGTTGTTGGTAGCAGGCGATCGCTTTGTCTATCTCGCCTCGATCTTTCCAAATTTCTCCTAGATGTAGATAGGCTTCGCTAAGTTCTGGTTTAATCCCAATTGCTTGACGATAACAAACAATTGCCCCATCGATCTTTCCTTGTTGGCGTAAAAGCTTTGCTAAACCAAAATGTTGTTCGGCTTCTGCTTCATCTGGCTCAAGTGTTAATGCTTGATACAAACATTCAATTGCTGCTTCTGACTGTCCTAGATGATTATAAGCTTTAGCTAAATCCCGATAGGCTTGAGCCGACTTTGGCTCTAGTTTAATTGCTTGCTGATAACAGGCGATCGCTTCTTGCCATTGTTGTTTTTGGACGTACAAATCCCCTTGTCTAACCTGGAGTTGTGCTGGAGTCGCTTGAGAAGATGGCAAGCTCGGCTGTTGTTGAGATGGTGAAAGCTGTGGCTGCTCCTTACCTTGAGCAAGAGTGGGTTGAGAATTTTTCTCTAGATATAAAGAGCGAGTCAAACAATGTTGAGATTGTTGCTTATCTCCTAATTTTTCCCAAATTTTGGCTAAATTACGATAGACGATCGACAAATTAGGATTAATAGCAATGGCTTTTTGATAGTAGTTAAGTGCTTGCTCCCATTTTTGTTGACTGGCGTATAGACTACCGACATTGACATAAATATCTACCAAGTCTGGCTCAATTGTTAAAGCTTTGGCATAGGCTCCAATTGCTTCTGGGATTTTCCCGAGTTTATGTAGAGAATTACCTCGGATTTTATATGCTTCTGCCAGAGTTGGCACAATTTGCAGGGCATCTTCACAAGAATCAATTGCTTGTTGCCATTGCTTATCTTCACAGTAAGCTAAAGCTTGTTGCAAATAAAGTTGTGCTGTTTCTAGAGTAGCATCTAGATGATGCTGCGGTGATTGAAGCATGGATTTATTTGAGGTGTGTAGATCTGCGCCAGTGTCTAACTGCTTGAGAGAGATATGATTGTTAATCTGTGTAGTAATTGATAAAGATTGTTGGTTGCGATCTCGGCGCTCGGAATCATTATTAATTAAAACGATCGCTTGACGGTAATAACTAGAAGCTTCTTCTAAATTGCCTTGTTGTTTTAAAACTATTGCCATCTTATGATGTGCTTTAGCTGAGGATGGATCTAGCTTGATTGCTTGACGATAACAGTCGATCGCCGCACTAAGATGATTTTGACTCCAAAATATATCCCCTTGTTCGATTGCCGATCGAGACTCGATCGTGCTGGAAAGTTCAATCTCACCTGATTGTTCTTGTTGCGACGTTTCTGTAGATTGATAGCGAGCAGACAGATTTGTTTTAGGTAGATCTAACATACCAGCTTGTTGTTTGGGGAAATAATATCGGCTGTGGCTATTATGCGCGATCTTTTTCTTAATTGACTTGCGTAAAAACCACTAAATTACTGAATCGGTGAATCACTAATTTATAGGTATACTTACGTTAAAAAACTTAGTTGTTAATAATTAGAATTGACAGCGATTCAGGGTTTTTACTGAGTAAAACAAGAAGTTTAGTTTAGTGTCGATTGGTATATTTAATTTTAAGTATTATAGCAATCCTAAATGAATCGTAAAGTTTTTGTTTCCTGTTCCCTTTCTGGATCTATAAATTTAATTTTGTGCAACTACTGATTGACGATCGAGCAATGCATAAACTAAAACTTTGATAGCAAACTTGAGTGAGTCTACACTTTACTCAAGTACTAATTATTAAAAAACTAACCAACAAAAATATTTTTATTTACTTAACAAAAAGGAGCGATCGATGAATTATAGCAATACTCTTATTGCTCAAGATATAAAAAATTTAATTCCTTCACCTCCTAGTGTTAATTTGGCTCTCAACAAACCAGCAGAGCAAAGTTCTTATTCAATTTGGTCAAAACCTAATGATGCTCAAGGAGCAGTTAATGGCATCAAAACAGGTGAATTTGGCTTTCACACAAATAAAGAATTTAAACCTTGGTGGCAAGTAGATTTAGAAGCAGTTTATAACATATCAGAAATTCGTGTTTTCAATTGTCTTACTAGAAATAGGGAGCGTAGTCGAACCTTAGAAGTATTAATTTCACTCAATGGTCGAGATTGGCAGTCAGTATATCTTAACGAACCATACTATATTTTTGGTGGAATAGATGGCAATCTTTTAATTGTTACGTTGCCGTCTAAAATGACAATGACGCGCTATATTCGTCTACAACTGCGTCAAGAAAATTATCTACATTTAGATGAAGTTGAAGTATACGAAAAGTCAACTCCTAAAACAGAGCTAATTCAGTTATTACAAGCTAAAGCCACTCAAGTTGGGCGACAATTATCACGAATTAATAATCGCAAAAAAAATTTAAATTCAACTATTTTAAACCAAAAGCAACGGAAGTTAGAATTAACTTTAGAATACTTGCTCAGGAATTTATACAAACAAAAACAGATTGCTAATTTTGATTTAAAAAATGTTCGGCAAATCATTTATCATGCTGACAATAAGAACGGACTTTGCAATCGCCTAAGAACATTATCTTCTTGTCTAGCATTAAGCGATGTTTTGGAAATTCCTTTAGTAGTATGTTGGGAACCCCATGACCATTGTGACTGCTATTTTGAAGATTTATTTGAACCTACTTTAGTTACTAGTGACTTTCCTACAATTATCTCCAACTTTAAAAACTCGTTTCTGGATGTAATTTACATAGTTAATAACTCAAGAAATACTAGAGTAATGTATGTAGATTATCTTAAAAAACTTAAAATCATATCTTGGGAAGATTATCAAGAAAAATATTTTAATTTCGTCAGAAAATTTTCTCTTAAAAAGAATATTCAAAAAGCTTTAGATGATTTTATAGATAATAATTGGACAGAGGATATTGTTGGTGTTCATATTAGAAGAACCGATCACGGACCTTATTGTCCCAATGCTGATATCTTATCAACAGATAGTAAATTTTTCCAAAAAATTGACCAAGAAATTAGCCAAGGTGTTTCCAAATTTTTTCTAGCTACAGATAACGCTGAAACTCAAGCCATCTTTAAGAATCGTTATCCCGATCTGTTTATTAACTATTGTCAAGAATTTAATGATTCTCAATTGAGGCAGACAAGCGTACAAGCAGCGCTAATGGATTTATATTTACTATCTCGAACTAAAAAAATAATTGGTTCTAATCGTTCAAGCTTTAGTATTTATGCTTCTGAATTAGGGAATATTCCTGTTGAATTTGCTTAAATTTATATCAAGCTAAATTTTAGCGTATTAGCTTCATCTTTACTCTACCATCTGGACTAAAAGTAATACCACGACGCACGGTTTTGAGAGGATGTCGATCGAGTAGTTCTAATTCTACTTGAGATAAAGATTATTTCTACGGCGATCGATCTCTGTATCGAGAATTTCGTGAATAATCCGTTTTTGTCTGACAAATTGTCCCCAGGGACTCCAAACGCCCAAATCCTTTTGTAGTAACGGGAAAAATAGCAGACTAGATTTAAGAGGAGAAGTGAAAATATCTAACCATTCAACCAAAACCTGTCTGAGGCGATCGAATCTTTCCCCCTCATCCAAACCAAAAATAGTTTCTAAAATAACCCGCAAAGAAATTTCTTGAGTATAGTCGCCAATAGAAAAAGGTTTACCTACTTCCCATTGAGAAATAACTTTTTTGGTAATATCAATCATCGTCTTGCCATAACTTTTCATTCTCTCGCCATGAAAAGGAGGCATCAACAGCTTGCGTTGTCTTTGGTGTTGCGCCCCAGACACGACAACTAAAGAATTATCCCCTAATAATACTCTGACTGCTAAAGAAGTTTGTTTTCCCACTTCAAACAAGTTGGGATCGGCAGTAAAAACTTTTTCGATCGCCTTGGGGTCATTAAAAATTACAAATGGGGGAAAACCAAAGGACGCAGGAGTATAGAAAATGTCTCCATATTTTTGATGGTATCTTTCTAACACCCCAAATTGGTCGAACATTACTTGAATAGTTTGGATAAAAACAGGCGTTCTACATATAGGTGGTTTAGTTTTAGTAATCATATTCGCGAAATGCTCGATAAAGTTGTTGGATAACCTCGATATTGTTCATAGGTGGAATCGATCGAGTTTCAGGTGAATCGATATACTTTTATTTTTTATTAGTATGAAACATTAAAAATTTAATGTCTTGCAGATTCTTGCGATTTTTTGTAAGTTTCGGTTATTTCAAAATCGTAAGAGTTTTCAGTGAAGTCATAACTACTTCAATATAGACCCAATCTTAATTGTAGGAAATGATTTATCGATCGCTTGGCGGAAAAACACTTTCTATTTCGTAAGAGTTTTTTAGTGAAGTCATAACCACTTCAATATAGACTCGCTCTTAATTGTGGGAACACTCGCGATCGAACCCAAAAACTAAGGCACAGTTTTAGCTATATCAATCCACTACCATCTGGTAACACAAGTGCATTAAACTTTTATTGTTTAATCAAACTACTTTTAGTCAAAGCAGATTTAACTTTATTAATTTATGGATATCAATGAATTTATAGAACAGAGCGCGGGTAAATGGTTTTCTCAACGGACTAGCTACAATCTCGCTCATAATCAGGCAGACAATAGCAAGGCAGATGTAACTATAGAAATTATCGAGAATGCAGATCGAGATTTAATTACACTGTGCCAACAACAAAACATTTCTGCCAATGGAAATTTGAGAGCAACTCGCATTAGTTGGGATAATTCTATAGATTGGGGAAAACCAAAACAAACTGGAATGGCTCACTTAGTCTTGATTCCCGATCCAGATAATACTGAAGTAGGCAAATTGATTAGAGCGATCGCCATACCAGGACAAAGTTCAAAAGTTGGTCGTTATATTTTGGGACAAGATCTAGCTTTAACTCTAATTGTAGAAGACGACAACACTTACTTTGAAGAACGTCAGTGGTTTGCCAGTCCCAATTTGCGCTTGCGTACTACTGTATTTCGCCATGCTGAAGGTGTAGCTCATACAAGTTTTTACTCAGAAATTCGCAAAGCAATACCTAAAGAGGAATAGGGTGTAGGGTGTAGGGTGTAGGGGAGCCTTAAAAAGACAAGGGGGACAAGGGTGACAAGGAGGACAACTTCCTTGTCGAGGGCGTGTAATTTGAGGTTTCCTCAAATTCCTGAGCGCCCGCCTCTCTTCTACCTTGTCTCCTCCTCTTCCGACGAAGGAGGACTTGCTGCCTCCTGCCTTCTAACCTCTAATTTTTAGCAAAACCTTGGCGATAGAACAAACCTAATAGGATGCTCCCGATCGCGATTTTAACTATTTCTAGAAACCAATAACTGCCATGCATAGCGATCGCTGAGGCAGGCATAGTCATTGTCTGAGATGTTTCCAAGATATTGAACTGCATACCGATACCGCTCATTTGTGGAATGAGAATATAAGTGTAAGCGAGGGCAATACCTAAAAGAATGCTGGCTAAGCCGATCGACCATTTTTGTTGGCGATCGCGATTTAAAACCAAACAGCTTGTCAATACCAAAGCTGCACAAAGTAATTCAACACGGTTGAAAATGCCATAAATAACATAGCCTGCGCTGGCAAATCCTGCTTGATTCATCATGCCAGTTGTGGCTAAACCAGGAATGACTAGTATGTCTAGAGTCAAACTGGCGCTTAACCAAAATCCTAAAGCAAACATGATGATGGTTGACCAATTAATCTGTTTGTTGCGATCGAAAATAGTATCCATAGATAATTCCTCTACTGTCGAGAGTCAAAAGCTTTCTGCGATCGGTACTTTTGTTTGGTAATGATTGGGAAATAATGGCTAACTGCTTGTTAGTTAGAATTTTTTCTGACTAACCAAGACAATGAATATAATTACTCGACTAATCGCTGAAAGCTAATGGCTAAGTATTTCTAATTTCAGCTTAACCGATAGTCTTGACTAAAAATATCACAAAACATAAAGACGATTTAGGGCGATCTGGAAATGCTCTAAATGGCAAAATCCTCGGTGACACTAGCCCGATCGGTGGCAACTTTAACGCTAAAGTATTCTCCAGGTTGACCATTAAATTGCAATTGAATATAATTATCGGCGCTTCTAGCTTGAGCTTGCATAAAAACCTTGCCAGAATCATCTAATACGGTTAGTTCTAGTTCGGCAGGTAAATAAATTAAATTGTTAGTAGGATGTACTTGCAAGCAAATCTCTGTCTTTTGTGACGACTCAGCCTTAAGTTCGACCAATAGCACTATCTTTTGCTCGGCTAACTGTATGCCTAGATCGAGCAATTTAGCTCGTCTGACTACGCTTTCTGTCTCCGCTTGCTGCTTATCGACTCGATCGCCTAGATCGACACTTCTAAAACTAAAAACTGGCGTTAATTCTGTTGGGTTCAAAAGATTTTCTACAGATTGCCAATCTAGAGCGAAGATACTGCTAAACCATTGACTTAAATTTACTCTGGTTGGTTTATTCTTGAGTTCGTGCAAGCGATCGATTAAAGCTTCGAGAGATTGAAGACGAGCGATCGCTAACTCTCCTTCTTCTGCTGTGGGACTAAATCCTAATATATGTCCTTTTTGCCCAGAATCGTCTATTTGCACTACTAGATAACCAACTCGTAAATCCCAAACTTCTGGAGGAATTTGACAAATTGAGTCCGAACTAGAGATGGGACGACATTCTAAGCGACCGATGCCAATTATCTCTAAATCTGCCACATCGGCAGCCAGACGTACTACAGGATTCCAACTATCGCTGCTATGTAAGTCTGTAGGTATGCCAAGTAGCTGTAAATAAGCATTGACTAGCAATACTGCCAGAGTATTCTGACGTACCTGTTCGGCTTTTTCCTGAGTAGGTTGCTCGGAGGCAAACTGTTGTGCTATTGTGCGTGCTTCTTGGGTAATAGGCAACGGTAAAGCAAAATCGTCTACTTCGTTGCGGTTGTAAGTCATCATAATCCTCCAATCTTATAAATATCCTTGAGATTCACCAAATTTACGCAATCGAGGTAGACACTGACGCTGATAAAAACTGCTTAGTGTTCCAGGAGATACACCAAATTCCTGAGCCAAAACTTTCCAAGCTGTTGGAGTCGGTAAACGTTTTAAAATTAGAACTTGGCAATTAATTTCTGGATGATTTTGTAGATAAGTGCGGCGTAACTCGTTGGTTGGATCGGTTTCGACCCATTTTTTTACTTCTTCGAGCAACGAAGGAACAGTGGGTTTAGCTTCAACATTATTCAAGCGATCGACAGATTGATTATCTTCATCGCTATCAGTTTGATTAGACAATGTTTTAGCTTGCTGTTTTTGGGATGCGATCGAAAAATCTTGCAGTCTTCTCTTTAGATAAGCATTGAGCCAAGTTACTACACTAGCTCTGTCGGGATCGTAAGGTTGACCTGTGTTTCCCTCACAAACATTTTGACAAAAATAGATCCAAGTTTGTTGCAGAGCATCTTCATAATAGGGGATGCGTTCCCGCCATAGTCGATCGCTCAGAACACGAATAATTTGAGTTAAATATTTTTGTCGTTCTCTACTGCCAACTGGATGCCTACAAGCTTCCATAACTAGCTGGTGTAACTTTTGTTGCAATTCATCCATAGAGCCTGCTATCGAGCGTCTGCTCCTAAATTTGAGCTAAAATTTGGTTTATTTTTCCTAATTAATCACTGATAACCTCTACGGAATTGTCAGCTTGAGGAATAATTACTAGGCATTTTGTTATAAATATTTACAATACATATATGATGAACAAACGTACTTTTTTAAAAAATGGATCTGTCATGCTCAGTACTGCATGGCTATTTCCCGATTTACTTTGGAGATCGACTCTAATGGCAACGGCTAATAATAACTACGAAATTAACAAAACAGAACAGGAATGGAAGCAAGTTCTTACACCAGAACAGTTTCAAGTACTGCGGCAACACGGTACCGAACGCGCTGGAACCAGTCCACTTGACAAAGAATATGGCAAAGGTACTTATACTTGTGCTGGCTGCGATTTACCTGTGTTTACATCGGATACCAAATTTAATAGCGGTACAGGTTGGCCGAGTTTCTATCAACGTGCGGTTCGTTTCTAGGTAAATACATAACCTAGAGTCCTTGCCCCGCCTGAGCT
>CAZJTL010000042.1:0-27865 GCA_964548905.1 uncultured bacterium
CCTGCTCCCTGCTCCCTGCTCCCTGCTCCCTGCTCCCTGCTCCCTGCTCCCTGCTTTTGTTCGCATTTCTTACTTTATGTAGACGAAATTATCAACTAGAGAATAAGATGGGAAGCCTTAGAGGAAGCGATCTGCGATTGCCATTTTATGTTGATCAAGTCTGAAATACTTACTGATATGCAGTGCCTTGCTACTAGCCCAATCAAATCAGATGATGGTATGTCAAATAACTGGTGGGAAATAATCGTTTTGTGCGATCCAGTTTTGGAAGAGTCTATGTTTTGGCGACTGGAAAATTTTGGCTGTTCGGGTACGGCAACAGAAAATAAAGATAACTGTTGTTTAATTCGCGCTTATATACCAGAAATTAAAGCACAGGCTCTTGATATTTCAGCTTTAGCTTTGTGGTTACAGCAAGACGCAATCTTAGCAGAAGCTTCACCACCAAAGATTCAATGGAAGTTAATCGATGAAGAAGACTGGGCTAGTAGCTGGAAACAGCATTGGCATCCGATGGAAATTGGCGATCGCTTTTTAATCTATCCAGCTTGGCTCGAAACTCCAGAAACTTCAGAAAGGTTGATTATGCGTCTCGATCCTGGGACGGCTTTTGGGACTGGAACTCATCCTACCACGCAATTATGCTTGGAATCTCTAGAAATGCGCCTTGACCCTCAAGCTATCAATTCAGATAATGCTACTATTGCTGACATTGGCTGCGGTTCTGGTATTCTCTCGATCGGTGCAGTCATGTTAGGCGCACAAAAAGTTTATGCTGTTGATAATGACCCTCTTGCCATTCAAGCTAGTCGCAGCAATTATCAAATCAATCAGATCGATCGCGATCGCTTGGTACTGCTTCAAGGTAGTTTGGATTTATTGATGGGGATGGAAGAAGGATTCGATGGCATTGTCTGCAACATTTTGGCAGATACTATTGTTGAACTGATCCCTAAAATGAGCGTGATCGCTAAGCCGAAATCCTGGGCAATTCTCAGTGGTATTTTACTCGAACAAGCTCAAAAAATCGCCGATACTGTCGAAGCTAACGATTGGGTAGTAGCCGCACTCTGGAAGCGCAAAGAATGGTGTTGTTTTAATATTAGGAGAGCCTAGTACACGAAGTCAGGAGTCAGAAGTCAGAAGGGTTTAATTTCTATCTCTAATTCTTCAACTCCATCTTTTTGTTTTGATTAATTGGTTGTTTTGCTCACCCTACAAAAAACTACAAATAACTAATTCTGGGCTAGAATCACGAAATTACCAGGCAATAGACCATAATCCTACATAATCCTCCATACATTCAACTAAAATTGAGTCTCTTATTGTCATAATTTTTTTATTTATGGCTAATATTGATCGCGACCAACTTTTTAAAGAGCTTTTAACTACTTTTTTTGTTGAGTTTCTGGAGCTTTTCTTTCCCTCTGTTCTTGAATACCTTGACACTGATTCGATTCAATTTGTAGACAAGGAATTGTTCACTGACGTGGTTGGCGGTGAAAAGAAGATCATCGATATTGTTGCTTTGGCTAAGTTTCAGCAACAGAATTATTCTTTTTTAGTCCACATTGAAAATGAATCTAGCAGCAAAACTGATTTCAACCAAAGATTATTCCGTTATTTCTGTAGTCTTTTCCTGAGATATAACCGCCCTATCTATCCCATTGTTGTCTTTTCTTACGATTCCCCCCAAAGGCTAGATAAAAGTGACTTTGTTATTGACTTTCCAGATAAACAGGTTTTGCATTTTAATTATGCCATCGTTCAGCTTAATCGTCTGAATTGGCGAGATTTTCTACAGCAGAAAAATCCTGTTGCTGCTGCGCTGATGGTTAAGATGAAAATTGACCCAAAAGATCGTCCTATTCTCAAAGCTCAGTGTCTGAGATTGATGGTTACGCTCGAACTAGATCCTGCCAAAATGCAGTTAATCTCTGGTTTTGTCGATACTTATCTTCGTCTGAATTCTAAGGAAGAAGCGATATTTCAATCTGAGTTAGGTACAATGGAAACAAGGGAAAAGGAACAGATTATGCAGATTACTACTAGTTGGAAAGAAGAAGGACGAGTTGAAGGGCAGAAAGAGGGGCAGAGTAATACTATCTTGCGCCTGCTTAACCGTAAACTGGGCAATCTCCCAGAGGAGATCGCTACAAAGATTAAATCTTTAGAACCAGAGCAATTAGATACTTTAACTGAGGATTTGCTGGATTTTGAAAGTTTTGAAGATCTTAACCGATGGTTGAGTAATTTCTAGTTTTTAGAAATGCTTGAGAATAATCAACGGCGATCGCCCTAAACAATCAATTTCATTACCAACAAGCTTGCATTATGTGAGCATTATTAAATTAAATTATCGCCTCCTGATGAAACAGGTCGCACCAACCCAACCTAAACGATCCGCGATCGTACTACAAAGAATTCGATTGCACTAGATTTATTCTTCTTCTTCAAAAACGTATAAATCTATATCAATTGCTGTATTGATCTCGGCAAACTTTTGGATAATATTTTGCTCGAAATGAATTGCTGGTCTATCGTCTCCATAAATATTTATAATAACAGAAAGTTGTGCATAGCATTGGGAAGTTCATTCAGTTAAAACATGCCAACTAGGTGTTAATTGCTCAAGAATTGACGTAATGTGTTTTTCTAACTCTTCAGAATGAGGTAGTGTAGATTTTAACTGCCATCCATTTGATTTTCTGTAAATAACAGCTTTTGGACTGATTAAATCGCCTATTTTCCAAGTTTTTGATGGAGAGATTTTTAGTAACAAAGTAATTTCTTCTGGCTCTATTTCAAAATCTACCAATAAAAAATCGACTAAAATTTCAGTATTCATTTATTTAATTTCATCTAAATAATTTTCCAATTTCTATTTATTGCTTAGTGTTCATTTTTTTTCAATCCAATCTGCTGCTCTTCCTGTACCTATAAGTATATTGCGATCGTTAAAACACATTAAGTAGTTAGGCTCTCCCGTACTCATGGTGATAAGCAAAGATTATCAAATTAAGGGCATATGCCATACGCCCCTACAGTAGGTCACTGATACCTTTGTAGGGGCGCGAGGTTTGTACCTAAAATGTATGTAGCGAACATTTAACCCCATTATGTTGGGAGAGCCAGTAGTTATAATTGAGGTCTGTAATATAGAAAACAAAGCCAAAACATTCACCTAAAATTTTAGAAATATAAGAGACTGTTGAGCATTTTTAATCCCTCTTTGTTCGTCTGCATCTGTAACAGTAGGTTTAGGATTGAGTAATCCACTTTTTGTCCCGTATATCCAAATCTGAAGTTAACACCAAGATTAGATTTATAAACATGAAAGCTTTTGAGAATTTAATCGGTCATCAACCAGCAAAAGAATTGCTTTTGTCAGCGATCGCGCAAAATCGAATTGCACCAGCATATTTATTTGCAGGTATTGATGGGGTTGGCAAAAGTCTTGCAGCCGATCAGTTTATGCAACTTTTATTAAAACCTTCTACACAAAAATCGATTAATACTCACTCCGATCGCCTGTGGATCGAACCTACCTGTCAACACAAAGGAAAACTGTTGACCAAACAAGAAGCGATCGCCGCAGGTATAGAAGGTAAAGTTAATTTTAAAATTAGAATCGAACAAATTCGGGAAATTATTGATTTTCTCAGCCGTCCTCCTCTGGTAGCAGCGCGATCGCTGGTGGCGATCGCAGAGGCAGAAACGATGACGGAAGCAGCAGCTAACGCTTTACTAAAAACGTTAGAAGAACCTGGTAAGGCTACCATCATTCTCATTGCCTCAAGTAGTGATTCTCTATTACCTACCTTGGTATCTCGCTGTCAGCGCATTCCTTTTTACGGACTTTCGCAAACAGATTTAAAACAGGTATTACAGAAAATTGGACAGCAAGAGATTCTCGAATATCCAGAAATAATAGCGATCGCCCAAGGAAGCCCAGGTAAGGCGATCGAAGCTTTTACTCAATTACAAAATATTCCCTCAGATTTATTAGCCAAACTCAAGCGATCGATAGATAATCCCTTGCAAGCTTTTGCTATGGCGAAGGAAATTGTACAAGAAATAGATTCCCAAACTCAGTTATGGTTAGTTGATTATTTACAGTACTTTTATTGGCAACATTCACAGTCAAAAAGGTTAATCGAACAATTAGAAAAAACTCATCAATATCTTTTAAGTTATGTTCAGCCCCGTTTGGTTTGGGAAACGACGTTATTAGCTTTGTGGCTTTAGTCTCTTTAAAATCTTTAATCCCAAACTAAATCCAAAAGCGCGTAAATTTTTTCTAAAAATTGTGCCGTTTATATTAAAACGTTTTGTGCCGCCCAGAAAATATTTAAAGTCAAAATCACCTCCACCAAAATCGTAAACTTTTAGACCTTGTTCGATCGCATATTGAATACTTTTAACGCAAACTGCCTTGCCAGGTTCTAAGTATTTATAGTCGGGATGATAACCCATTAGGTAGCCAAAAAAGGCTCCTTTTTGAGAATCTATTAATCCAAGCGAAGCCGAAATTGGTGTTTCTCCATCCCAAAGAACGAAAGCCCACAAGCAATTATGCTGAAAACAATGACGAAAAATATGGTGATACATATTTAATTCAGATGGCGATCTTTGTCCGAATCTCATTTGATTGAGATTTAGCAAAGCTTCAATTAGACTATCTAGATCGTGGCTATCTGAATAGGTAAATTTAAAGCGATCGCTGGCTTCTATTTTGCGAAAGGCACGACGTAAATTACTGCGAGCCTTTTTGCTGATAGATTTATATAAATAGTCATCCCAGTCGAGGGGCAGAGTGATATAAGCGCTAGCTTTACCAACTTCCTTTCGTACCCAAAATTGAGAAGAGGTAAAATGATTCAAAAATAGATCTAATCTGGGATCTAATACATCACTCAGTTTAAAGCGCTCCCAATCTACCTTCTTTTGAACATAGTCAGCTAACGCTTCAATTGCCTCTTGTTCGTATTCAGGTAAACAGACAAATCCTGTGTAGTCTGAACTGTGCTTACCTCCCATATGGAGATCGCTCAATAGCTTTAATCCGTACTTTTGAATAACGCGCTTACCCAAAGGCAGAAAAGCGACATAGGAAGAATGGTTTTCTGAAAAAACGGCAAGAATAAACCAGGGTTCGGGTTTGAATTCCAACCAGCAACGCAACCAAACCCACGATACAAAAAAATTGGCATTGGGATCGGCTTGATACACTTCCTCCCAATTAGATTTCAACTCATCCAACTGAGCGAGATTATCAATATAATTAACTTTCATTTTGCTAAGGCTAATCTAAAAATCAGGAATTAGAAAAATTTACTCCTTGTGGGAGCAATGCCAAGCCTTACAAATACTTAAGTTGCTTAATTTTGATTAGTGATGGAATAGCGCCTTCTAAATTCCTAAGTAAAAACTAATATAAAATTAAATTAACAAAGATTACTAATAAGTTAATAAAAATACACTTGTGTTTATTGAGGAGCATTGATAAAATCTTGCGAACCCTTGTAGCTGATGATTTTAGCTGGAACTCCAACAGCTACGGCGTTATCGGGGAGATCTTTGGTGACAACGGCATTCGCACCGATCGCTACATCGTTACCGATGGTAATCGAACCAAAAATTCTTGCCCCTGGTGCTATATAAACGCGATCGCCAAATTTGGGACAACCTAACTTATCTCCTCTACCGCCGAGTCCAAGAGTGACATCATGACTGAGAGTACAGTAATCACCAAGGACAACATCGGGATGTACAACTATACATCCAGAATGGACAATATAAAGACCTGCGCCAATATTTGCCCTTCTTGGCAATTCAATTCCAGTCAAAATTATGACGATTTTGTGCCAAATTGTTCCGATCGCTAGGAGGATATGTCTGATGACAGGAATATTAACTTCTCGATATACCCAATTATTAAAGCGATATTCAGCTACAGCCCACAACCCTTCTCTGGTTAACAACATTTGTAATAAAGGTCTGGGTTCGATCTGCATATATCGATCGAGATCTGTCTTAAATTTATTCATTGAATCCTCGTTAAATTAAACCAATTTAAATAGAATGACCCTTGCCTTGGTAGGGGCTTTCTTGCCATTCGCCCCTACAAACCAAAAACTTGTTGATAACCTTCCAAAGCTGCTTCTAGAGAAAATTCTTTGGCTCTTGTCCTCAATTTCTCCACATCGCGATCGCCTGCTAAAGTTGCTATAATCGCCTCCGCCATCGCTTCGCTATCACCAACCGTCACAATTTTCCCATACTTACCATATTCTAAAATTTCCGCAGGTCCACTTTGGCAATCGGTAGAGACAACGGGAGTTCCAGCAAACATCGCCTCGACTAAAATGTTACCGAAACCTTCCCAAGCGGAAGAGAGAACAACCACTGAAGCTTTTGCCATATAGGCATATGGATTATCTACAAATCCACCAAAAGCAACATCATTGGTTAAACCTAGTTCTGCTAATAAAGATAAAAGATGGTCTTTTTGAGAACCTTCTCCTAAGATTAGTAGTCGAGCTGGATATTGCTCTTTAACTCTGGCAAAAGCACGAATTAAAGTAGGAAAATCTTTTTGTTTTTCTAATCTTCCTACTCCCAAAATGACAGGAATCTCTGGAGAGTCAAACCAAGGATGGGCGATCGCGCCCTGGATTTTCTCGTTCATTTCTGGAGTGACGATCGGGTTATAAATATAAGTAGTTTTGGCTACAGGAAAACCCAATTCATCAAGATTTTTTGCTACTCCCTCAGAGACAGCCACAATTTTATCTGCCCAAGGATAAAACCATTTTGCCAATAAGGGGGCTAATTTGCGTTTTAAATTGGTAGCATTTTCTGCATCGCGAGTCAGATGATTGTGGACAGTAACGACTATTTGAGTAGAAACTCCTGCTAGTTTCCTTGCCCAAATTGCCACAATATTAGTATCTTCCAGAGCTGCTATTAAAGTTTTGGGACGTTCTTGCTTGAGATATTTAGCCAAAGCAGCAACGCTCAGCAAAAGTCTTGAGCTTTCTAATTTAACTACTCTGACTCGATCGGGCAATTGAGAAAGATAGGGTCCTTCTGCTTTAACTAAAACTAAATCTACCTTTAAACCGCGATCGGCAAAACCACGAGCTAAATTGAGCATCACTCGTTCGGCTCCACCGCCATCGAGATCCATTAAAAAAACTGCTAAATCGGTCATAGGGTGTAGGGTGTAGGGGGTGGGGTGTAGGGGAAGCCAATGAACAATGAACAATGAGCAATGAACCATGAACCATGAACCATGCCAAAAATCAATTGTAGTTTGCTTTGCTCCTCAGCTCCTCTGCTTCTGAGCCTCTCAGCTCCTGGGCATCTCTGCTCCTCCGCTTTTGTGTCACTGCAAGAGAAGAAAAGGCAGTAGCTACCAGCAAAGCCCAAAAAATCGAGTTTGGGGCAATGGTTGTATCTTCGCTATGGTTGTACATGAAAAAGAAAGTAGTATAAATAATCGGCCACAATTCTAAATTAGTTTTTCCAGAACGGACATAAGCTATAGATTGTAAGTAAATAATACCGATAGTTACTAAAAATGTACCTAACCCGACTAACCCTAGCTCCAGAGAGAGATTGATAAAACCATTGTGAGCGTGAGGGGGTTTATAGTCTCCTTGTGCTTTGGTGATTTCTTTCCAAATATCCTCAGCTTCTCCTTTATCTATCCAAAAGCTCTGATAACCATAACCCAACCAGGGGCGCTCGGCAATTTTCTCAACCGCAAGCTCCCAAAAATCGGTACGACCACTCAAAGAAGGATCTTTGCCGATCGACAGGGCAAGATTTTCCCAATTGCCCACAAATACAGTAGCAAAACTGCTGAAGATTAAAAAGAAAGCGATCGCCCCTGGAATAAGAATTTTGCTGCGCCAACGCAAGGCTCGATAAAGTGGGACGAGTAACAACAAAACTACTAATAAAATTAAGGCTGTTTTTGAGCTTGCCAGAAAAATCAACATCGCTGACAAGACAAACAATCCCCAACGTATTAATCTAGTCGAACGTTTTTTGGCTGGTAATAAAAAGAAAGCGATCGCGCTAAGTACCATCAAACGAGCAAAAGGATTTTTTTGGGCGAAAGGACCGCGCAATGCACCAGCATTACCGCCAGTTTCGATCGCCACACCTGGAAAAGCCGCGCAAAAGAGCAAGGAGACAACTGTTACAATTCCCATTGCCCATGCCAGCATGGTTAATTGCTGTCTTAAAGTATAGCGAGAGGCGAGATAAAGACCGAAAAAAGTAGTCTCTAGGGTGACAAATGCTCTTCTGAGAGCTATATCCGAAAAATCTGACCAAAACCAAGAAAAAATGGTTAATAGGGTTAAAATCCAGACCCAACGATGTTTGAGTGCTAAAGTTAAACATTGCTGCCAACGAGCGATCAGCAATAGCAATACTAGTAGATAGACAAAATGCTGAACTAAGCTCAAAACACTATCTATTGGAGTTACTCCCACTGCAAGCGGATCGTCTGGATCGGCGAAAAAACTTTGAAAGTATAACAAACCGCTTTGAAAAACTAAGATAAAAACCGTGAGCGGTTGTTCTAGAAATCGAATAATTTTATTTATTTCTTGATTCATGGTTTTAAGTAGTAGAAGAGTGACTTAAGACAAATGGCAGCTTGCTCTAGAGGCGAGGTGAGAGAGAAGTATTTTTCTACTACTTGGCGCGATGCTAATTCAATCGGATTGGTATCTAAATAATATTTCTCTTGGCTAAAATGTTGGGACTGTCCCAATCCAGAGGCAAATAGCTTGTTAGCATAGCCAGATAGATGGGGGAAATTAGTTCTAATCCAGTAGGCATTAATCAGATTGATTTTATTAGCCATCAAGTCCTGATTTTGTTTGAGAGTAAAGGCATTGTTGCCATGAATTCTTTGTACTGCCAAGGCGCGATCGATAGTTAAACCAGGTTCGAGAGCTAGTGCGAGGAATTTTAGATAGTTTTCGTTTAAAGCAATGCCCTGTCCTTCAGGCATAGGCAGAATTTTGTCTAGCAAAGAATAGGTAAAACAAATACCAGAAGTAGCGGGAATAATTTGCTGAGTCGATTGTTTTGCAGGGGCGATCGCAAATCCCAAACCTCACAACTATTGGTGGTTGGGGTTGGTGGCAGGTTTAAATCTCCCACTCGCTTGTTCTGAGACTCTTGCATTTTGCCTTTTGCCTTTTGCCTGTTAATGCTAGTATCATCTTGATAGTCTAAAGTGTGATAAAACCAATGACTATCTGGATGTGTTTGCAAGGCCGCCACGATCGACTCTACTTTATCTGGCAGAAACAAATCGTCTGCATCTAAAAGACAAATAATTTCTCCTTGACTAGCAGCGAAACCAGTATTAAAAGCAGAAGCTTGTCCACCATTTTCTTTGAGGATGGGAATAATACTCTCGCCATAGCTACTGATAATTTCTCTAGAGTTATCAATCGAACCATCATCAACGACGATCGTTTCGCAATAGGGATAAGTTTGAGCTAAAGCACTATCGATCGCCTCAGCTAAGAATTTTCCATAGTTATAGTTATTAATTAAAATACTGACTAAAGGTTTATTGGTCATGGTTCATGGTTCATTGAAAAACAGGGAGCAGGGAGTAGGGAGCAGGGAGCAGGTAGGAGGCAGGAGGAAACAGCCAAGTAGGAAGTAAGAAGTAGGAAGTAGGAAGTGCTTCCTCGGAGAAAACGAAGCCTCCGAGGAACCCCATAGCGGCTGTTAACTCATTACTCATTACTCATTACTTCTCCCACACCCTACACCCTATCCCCTAACCCCTCGCCCCTTAACCATCGCTGATATTTCTCCCAAAGCAAAGGATTGTGTTATAATCCAGCCCAATCGACGAGAAGGTTGATAGAAAAAGCAAGAAATATAATCTGTAATAGCGTAAGAAATCACCGTGGCGAGCGCTGCTCCTAGAGCGTTATATTTGGGAATTAAATAAAAATTGAGCAGAATATTAGTAGTAGCACCAATTACACTAGTAGCTAAAGCATAAGTAGTATGTTCTTCTACTGCTACCCAAACGTCTTTAATCAAAGCACAACTAGTAAATAAAGAAGACCAAAAATAAACGGCTAAAATTAAGCCAGAGCTAGCATATTCTTGACCAAAAACCGCAACCACAATTGGAGTGGCAAAAAACATCATTGGTATCGATGCGGTATAAACGATCGCTGCTAACAAGCTACAAGTCTTTTTAACTTTTTCATAAAAAGCATCTTCTCCTAACTTCCTAGCTTCAATGATTGAAGGTTTGAAAGAGTTGACAATCATGACTAAGAAAAAGAGCCAAGAATCAGCAATGCGTACTGCTGCGGAATACACACCAACTTGATTATCGCCAGCTAACTGACCGAGCATTACTTGGTCAATTTTGACATAGACCATAATCGCTAACTCAGAAAAAATCAACGGCCATCCCACTCGCAGCAAATTTTGAGCGCGTTCCCAACTAAAACGCCAAGACTGTATTTTCTGTCTCGCACATTGATAGACAACAACTGACAAAATCGAACCAATTATAGATTCAATCAGCACCACCCAAGCAAAAGCAATCAAAGGGGCGCGATCGACAAGCAGCGCGATCTTAACCAGTGTCCCGATCGCAAAAGCAGTGTTATTCGACCAGACAATGAATTTAGCTTGAACCTGGGAGTTAAACCAATCATCGATAGTTTGAAATGGCAATAGCATCATAGTAGCAGCAACAATTACTATGACATTGCGACTATCTGGATCGTCAGGACGCAAATAAAAAATAGTAATCGCCGCTAAAACAAAACTACTGATACTGGCGATTAGTCTCAAGAAAAAGGCAGTACCAGCAATTGTGTGACGCTGTTGTGGTGCATTAACAAAATCGCGAATAACAATTTGATTTAATCCCAAACTGGCGATCGTATTAAAAATGACTAAAACTGCACTGGCATAGTTGAGCAGACCAAATTGAGTTGTTCCTAAATAGCGAGCCGTCCATGCAACCAGAAAAAAACCCACGCCCATGCGAAAAATTCTCTCAGCTAATAGCCAACTCATGTTATTGAGAACTTTACGAAGATTGGGACTGAGACTGTAGTTGACTAAATTAATTTTGTCGAGCATGGAGTTTAATCTAGAAGGCGATCGAGGTTGGTTAGATTTGGGCATTAATATTTGACGATCGCGTTGGAGTCAGCACTATAGCCATTGGAGTAAGCTTTGGCATAACGTAAATAACTGTCAGGATCGTATTCAGCAATTACATCATTAACCACCAAACCGAGAACCTTTTGTCTCGATTGTTCTAAGAGTTCACGAGAAGCAACCGCGCTTGCAGCATCAATCACACCAGGTCTAACTACCATGAGAATGCCGTCAGTTTCCTTACTTAGAGTTAGAACATCAGCTAACAACAATAAGGGAGGTGTATCAAAAATGACAAAATCATACTTGTATCTGACGTACTCGATTAATAAACTCATTTTTTCTGAGCTAAGTAATGCCAGAGAGTTAACAGGACTATTTCCTGCGGTCAAAACGTCCAAATTAGGCATGACAGCCTTAGTCGCTTGATGCAACTCGGCTTGAGAGAGCAGTACCTCGTTTAATCCTGTTTCGTTACTAATTTTCCAAATTTCGTGCTGTCTGGGGTGGTGCAAATCAGCATCAATTAAGAGAACGCGACTACCCAATTCCGCAGTTGCAGCCGCTAAATTAGCTGATACTGTAGATTTTCCTTCTCTAGGAACGGAACTACTGATAACGATAACCTGTTGATTTTGCCGATCGAAGTTGAGAAAGCGCAATTTCGTCTGTAGCATTTTGTAAGCTTCGCTACCCAGAGAATGGGGATTGTCGATAATTTGATGTTCGGCATCACTATCGGGGCTAGAACCAGGTAATAAAGCTCTTCTGCGATTACTAGGAATAGAGCCTAAGACTTTGTAACCCATCAAACTGCGTACTTCCTTGGTAGTTTTTAAAGATGGGTCCATCAATTCCAAGATAAAAGCAGTAATGATATAAAAAAGACCGCCTAGTACAATTCCACCACCAATGACGACTTTTTTGCCCATGGAAACAGGAGATTTAGCCACTACAGCTTGGCTAACCATTTGAGCGTTACCAACAGCCTGATTTTCGGCTATTTTCACCTGGTCGAGATTTCTAAGTAGATTTTTATAGCCAGTTTGGGCTGCATCTAGTTTTCTTTCTAGAAAGCGCTGTTGTTTTTCTAATTCTGGAAGGACAGTTATTCTTTTTTTACGACCAACCTGGGTTGAAACTAAAGAATTTAACTCTCTGGAGAGCGATCGCTTTTCGGCTTCGCTAGAAACTAATTGTTCGGTTAAACTTTTCTGAACATCACCAGTTTGGAAGAGGCGCGAAGAAATTTTTTGGTTTGGACCGATCGCATCACCAACTCGACTTTGCAGTTCGGCTTCGAGAGCTTCTTTTTCGCTCTTGAGGTTGATGATAACTGGATTTTCTTCTTGAAAGCGGCTGCGTTCGCTGGCTAGAGAATCTTCAACGTCTTTGAGTTTCTTGACCAATCTTTGCACGGCGGGAGAGTCGTTCAAAGTATTGAGAGCTAGTGCTTCTTGGGCGTTGACACCAAGTTTGGCTTGCAACGAAGCGATCCGACCGTTAGCTTTTTCTAATTCAGCTCTAACTTGGTCGATTTGGCGGTCTAGTTGTCCGATTTGAGTCACTGCCAATCTAGATTCAGCAGCTAAGTCTACGATACGATATTTATCTTTAAAGTTACGTAAATCTGCATCTGCTTTGATGACAGTTTCTTCACTCTTGGGCAACTGCTCCATGATAAATTTACGAGCTGTAGCAGCCTCAGAGCGGTTAAAACTAACGTTATCTTGTAAATAAACGTTCATCAACTCATCGACGATCGCTCTTGCTTGTTCTGGTTTTTGAGAGCGGTAGGCAATGCGTAAAATATCAGTACCACGAACGCTTTTAACTTTTAATTTTTTGATGAAGTCATCATAAATAACTGCTTCTCCTTCATCATCGGTTAATTTCAGTTTCTTAATTACTTTATTGACGATCGGCGCGGAGCTAATTACCTCAGCCTCAGTGTCTACTGGGGTATCTTTCATATTAAGAGCATCTAGTCTGCCGATTTTTTCTCCCGCTTCCGTAACTAAACCAGAGATAGTATTTTCTTTTTTAAACCTTAATTTACCGTAAGCTTCATAGGTTTTTGGCGACAAGAATGCCAGCAAAGTGGCAAGTAGTAAGGTTAAACCAAAAACGCTGCCAGCAGGTAACCAGTGACGTTTGAGGATGAGCCAGTATTTTTGAAAATCTATATCTTCTGTGTATTTTTGTTCTTCCATAAAACTACAAGAGTGTAAATTTTTAGCTAAAAGTTAATTTTCTAACTTTTAGATGATGATCGATCGCAGACCAGTAGAGACTATCTAAAGAAGCACTGTAGTATTTCAGGTCTAAACAGGAAACCCTATTTCTAGCAGCTCGACCCAAACGCATTCTTAAAGATTTATTGTCTAGTAAAGACTGCATCGCCTCTGCTAACTGCTTAACGTTACCAGGTTCTACTAACAAACCATGGTGATTGTGAGTAAGTACTTCTCCAATTCCTCCCACTGGAGTAGCGATCGTCGGCAATCCCCAACTCATAGCTTCGAGTAGCGCCATCGGTAATCCTTCGTTATAAGAAGGTAATACAAAGGCATCGGCTTGGGATAGTAAATGATTGCGTTTTTTATGGTCGATCCAGCCAATAAAACGAACTTGATTGTCGATTTTTAAATTCTTCACCAATTCCATTGCCTGCTCTAGCTCTCCAGACCCTGCTATGGTTAAGCAGGCTTTCTGTTTGGATTCACAATCGAGTTGAGCAAATGCCGAGAGTAAATCGAAGATTCCTTTGCGTTGATTAATTTTACCTAGAAACACAAAGTTGAGTTGCTCGGATTGCTGTTGGTGACTAATTTCGGTGGGAAATTCGATCGGATTGGGCATGACGATGACTTGTTCTGGACTTAAGCGGCAATTTTTCAGATAAAAATCTTTCCAGCTATCAGACAAAACAATCAAATAAGTGCATCTTTGAAATACCCAACAAACGACAGATTTTAACTTCGGCGACAATCGCTCGAAAAAGACATGAAATTCACAGCCATGAGCGTGCATAATCACTGGCTTGCGAAAAGCAAAGACAATCGTAGCTAAAATTGACTTGCGCCAAACACTACCTCTTTCCGACACGTGAATATGGACTACATCTACTCGCTCTACTCCTAATTCCCAGACCAAGGCAGCCATAGCCTTAATAAACACGACTAGCATGTGTAATTTTGACTTTTGACTTAGTTCTCCATCCCAAGTACAAATATGTTGCATTTGCACTTGCTCTCTTGCCGCTTTGAGAATGAGGGTAGCTACTGAACCCATACCACCCCTTTCCTTAATACTAGGACCGAGCATCACAACTCTGAGTTTCTTCATTTAATTAGCTTTAATTAAATAGGATTAGCAATATTTTGATACGACTCAAATTGAATTGATAAATATCAATTGATCTCTTAAAAACGCTACGATTCCATACAAATATTTCGGGCTATATAGATTAACACTTGAGTAATATTCTGCAAGAGTTTTCTCGGAAAATATATAAATTTTCGATGAAGCTTGTCAATATAAAATAAAGATTTGACTTAAGAAAATAATTTTTTTTAAAATAACTGTTAGGAATTTATTTTAAACCTATTAGATCATCAATAAACTCTATTGAAAATAGATGTAGCAGGAGGGAGTTTAAAGATAATTTTTTTTGTTAACTGTTGTAATGCTTATCCTATCATTGACCGCTCTCGATTTACTCTATAGCAATTAGAGACAAATGGTCATATTTTAGTACTACAGCTATCAGCCATCAGCCATGAGCGAAAAGAGAGGGGATCGAATCGATCTCCTTGATTCATCAATGATTTAGGGCTGCCAGAGCAAGATAGCTGACAAGCAAAAATCATTGGTTTTATGCCCCATATTTCTACTTTCATGCTTAACTACTTCCAATTTATTTTTAGTTTTCAAGATAAGTATTTAGACTCTTTACAAAAATCAGAAGGAGCGAGTAATCAAATATAAACAATTAACTATGAACCATAAACCATGAACCATGAACCATAAACCATGAACTATGAACAATTTTACTTAAATCCATAACTCAGAAATCAAGTCATAATGACCAGCTTGCGCTTCTGGATAATTACCAGTTTCAATTTTTTTAATAATCTCTGGTAAAGCTTCAATAAATTTAGGACTACGATCTTTAGGATGTAGTGTCCAAGCTTGAGGATTGGCTAAAGTAGCGCGAACAAATTTAGTTCGCTCAAGCTGTTGAGAAACCATAATTTCCCAAGAATCTAACAAACCTTTACCAGTCAAATTATTGAGATTAGTTTTTATAGATAATGGCAAGCGATCGAGCCATTGATTGCGATAAGAACGCCAAATAATCGGCAAAGGCAAGATTTGTGCAAATCTTTGGCAATTGATTAAATAAAGTCTGCTGCTAAAGAATTTAAACTGATAGAATCCCCGCTCATCTTTTTGATAGGGCATGGTTTGGTGTAAATTCCCATCTAGAGTAGGTGGCCCAGTTAAAGGACGATGAGCAATAATGTCTTGATTTTTCTCCATCATCTCGATCGCTTCTTCGAGCCAACTGTAATCAGAGTGCTGGTAAAGTAACATATCGCTGTCATAGTGCAGCATATAATCACTATTAAGCGCCGCCTCTTCGATCGTAAAGATAGTACCGAGAATGGGATAGCCTTTATAGTTATGAGTCAATTTGAGAGGAGAGCCAAAATGTTTGCGATAGACTCGATCGCGATAACTTGGATCGTAATTAACATCTACAGAGCGATCGACAACTCCTGCTTTAATTAATTGCTCGACGCGATCGCGCAACTCTTCCATTGTACCCACCCCAGGACGATGGATTTTCTCACCCGAAAGAGGCGCTGTATCTACCGCTAAGACTTTATCGCAAAAAGGAAACTTACTCATCTTGACTAGATGAGGGATAGTCTCCATCATGAAGGGAAGATCGGTTCGCGCCACCAAGATCCAAAGCGAACAGCTAGGAGTAGCCATCAAGATTACCTCTAAATTATTTAAATAAAAAACGACAAAAAATTTTTTTGCTTCAGATGCAATCCCGTTATAGCAAATCTCAATTCCCTTCGGGAGAGGTAAGAGACAGAAGGCAGAAGGACGGCACTCAATACGGCGAAGTAAATTCGCCGTCCGTGCCTCCAGAAGGCAGAGGGCAGAAGGCTTTTATGAACAGCCAAATCTAAAATTTAAGTGTATCGATAGCTTAATAGGTAATAAGTTGATTTCCTACAGATTAAAATACGATCGGGATAAATAATTATCTTAAAAGCCTATTTTTAACCCTAGATGATAGAAGTTATTCAAGAAACCGCATCTATGTACACTCGTGATGGTGTCAGGCTAGATGCAGATATTTACCGTCCCCAAGTCGAGGGAGAATTTCCAATCCTGCTGATGCGTCAGCCTTATGGACGGGCGATCGCTTCTACTGTAGTTTACGCTCATCCCAGTTGGTATGCCGCGCATGGTTATCTAGTAGTCATTCAAGATGTGCGGGGTAGAGGTACTTCTGAGGGTGTATTTGAATTATTTACTCACGAAATTGAAGATGGTTTAGATACGATCGATTGGGTGGCAAAATTACCAGGAAGTACGGGTGAGGTAGGAATGTATGGGTTTTCCTATCAAGGCATGACTCAATTATACGCTGCTGCCTATCGTCCCAATGCTCTCAAAGTTCTTTGCCCTTCCATGGTTGCTTACGATTTATACTCAGACTGGGCATATGAAAATGGTGCCTTTTGTCTGCAAGCAAATTTGGGTTGGGCGATTCAATTAGCAGCAGAAACAGCCCGTCTCAAAGGAGATGAGCATAGCTATCACCGACTTTATCTTGCTTCTCGCAATTTACCTTTAGGCGATTCCACTCCAGCTAATCCCAATATTCTCCAAGAATTAGCACCCGATTCTTTTTACCATGCTTGGTTGCATAATGCCTATCCTAGTGACTACTGGCAAAAATTATCTCCATATTATCTCTTGCAAGATGTAGATTTACCAATGTTGCATATTGGTGGATGGTTCGATCCTTATTTGCGCGGAACGATTAATCTTTATCAAGCGATGCGCGATCGCTCTCAATTTCCTCAGCATTTAATTATAGGCGCTTGGGGGCATTTGCCTTGGGGGCGTAAGTTAGGAGAAAGAGATTACGGACAAAACGCAGCTAGTGCGATCGATTCGCTGCAAATTGAGTGGTTTAATCGATTTCTTAAAGGCGTTGATTCTAAAATCCTCAAAAAACCTCCTGTTTGTTTATATGAAATGGTTAGTAATAGATGGAGATATTTCGATCGCTTTCCAGGTAACAAACAACAATATTTTTATTTACAAAGCAATGGATTGGCAAGTATTCGCGAAGACGCAGGAAAATTAGTAACCAAGCTGAAAAAAAAGCAAAACCTCAAAGCAGGCGATACAATAGTTCATGACCCCTGGCGACCAGTTCCAACTTTGGGCGGACATGCTGCCATTCCATCGGGTTCATTCGATCGCAGCACCCTCGATACGCGATCGGATATCTTGACTTATACCTCCAAACCTCTCAAAAATAATTTGTTTCTTGCGGGTGAAACTACAGTAGAAATTTATTGTGAAGCTGATGCACCCAGTTTCGATCTCTGTGCGATTTTGTCAGAAGTAACTCAAGAGGGAAAAGTCTACAATTTTACTCAGGGATACATTAAAGTCGATGTTGAGCGATCGCCAGTAAAAATCCCTTTGCAAGCAACTTGTATCAGAATTGCTAGAGGAAATTGTTTGCGCTTGAGTTTAAGCGCCGCTTGTTTTCCTGCTTATCCCGTTAACTCTGGTACTGGCAAATTACCAGCAGATGCTAAATTAATAGATGCCAAAATCATTACTTTAACAATTAGTTCGGGTTCGGATACTCTGTCTCATCTCAAATTATCGATCATCTAGCTATCAGCTATCAGCTATCAGCTATCAGTTATCAGCTTTTATTCTTGTGACTTATCCCTTATCACTGCATTCCTACTTCCTACTTAATTCCCTAATCCCTAATCCCTAATCCCTAATCCCTTCCATTCTATGAACATCGTTGCTACATTTTACAAATTCGTTAATTTAACCGATTACAAAGAAAAAAAAGAACTTTTACTATCCTTCTGTCAGCAACAGGGTATTAAAGGAACAATTTTACTAGCAGCAGAAGGAATTAACGGGACGATTTGGGGAACTCGTCAGGGAATTGATGCAGTTTTAGAGTTGTTGCGATCGGACTCTCGTTTAGCAGATTTAGAACATAAAGAATCCCAAACTGATTCACCTCCTTTTGAGAGGATGAAGGTAAAGTTGAAGCAAGAAATTGTCACTTTGGGTTTACCAGAAGTCGATCCGAACCAACAAGTAGGAACTTATGTCGAACCTAAAGATTGGAATCAAATTATCAGCGATCCAGAAGTACTAGTGATTGATACCCGCAATCAATATGAAGTTAGCATCGGTACATTTAAAGGCGCGATCGATCCTAAAACTGCTTCATTTCGAGAATTCCCCGATTATGTCGATCGCCATTTCGATCCCACTCAACATAAAAAGATTGCCATGTTTTGTACGGGAGGGATTCGTTGTGAAAAAGCTTCGTCCTTGATGATCAGTAAAGGTTTTCAAGAAGTTTACCACCTCAAAGGAGGTATTCTCAAATATTTAGAAGAAGTACCAGCATCAGAAAGCTTGTGGGAGGGTGAATGTTTTGTCTTTGACGATCGCGTGGCGGTGACAGAAAGTTTAGCAGAAGGAAGCTATCAAATGTGTCCTAGTTGCGGACATCCTCTTTCGGAAACTGATAAGAGTTCTCCTCAATACGAAGCAGGTATTTCTTGTCCCTATTGTTTCGATCGTCTCACTCCAGAAAAAAGAGCGCGTCAGGAGATGAAAATGAAACAACAAAATAATTATTAAAATAAAGTTTGTAGTCAACCCTTTAGGGTTGAAAAATGTACTTTTAATAATGGCTAAAGCCATTACTACCAACTTAATCTATTTTGTGTTTAATTAAGTGGTTCTACTGGAAGTGCATATTTGTTTTGGGTAACATCTATCTAAAATGACAAAAGAGGACTCCGCTATAGCGCCAGCTTAACGGAAGATTGTCAAGAAAAATTCAAGCGCTCGCCGAGATTTTTACTAATATCATCTAATTATAGACTAATAAGGGCGAATAACCATTCGCCCCTACAGTTTTGGTGCATTAATTAATCAGCAAGTTTTTAAGCGATCGTCACTTCAGAAGATAAATAAATATCCTGAATAGCATGAAATAACTTAACTCCCTCTTCAAAAGGACGCTGGAAAGTCTTTCTTCCCGAAATTAATCCACAACCGCCAGCACGCTTATTAATTACAGCAGTACGAACCGCTTCAGCAAAGTCATTTTTACCAGATGCACCGCCAGAATTAATCAAGCCGATACGACCAGAATAACAATTAAGTACTTGATAGCGCGTGCGATCGATCGGATGGTCGCTACTATATTCAGTATAAATACGTTCGTCAGTTCGACCGTATTTTTTAGCCGTGGCATTAGCTACCGCTTGATAGCCGCGATCGCATTCGGGTAGCTTTTGCTTGATAATATCGGCTTCGATCGTCACGCCAAGATGGTTGGCTTGTCCCGTTAAATCGGCAGCCAAATGATAATCTTTATCTTGTTTAAAAGCATCGTTGCGTAAATAGCACCAAAGAATCGTTGCCATCCCTAATTCATGAGCGCGAGCAAAAGCGCGACTTACTTCTTGAATTTGACGGCTTGATTCGGATGAACCAAAATAAATCGTCGCTCCCACTGCTGTTGCTCCCAAGTCCCAAGCTTGCTCGACACTAGCAAACATAATTTGATCGGCAGGATTGGGATAAGTAAGCAGTTCGTTGTGGTTTAATTTAACTATAAAGGGTATACGATGGGCATATTTTCGTGACACGATTCCCAACACGCCCAAAGTAGTTGCTACAGCATTGCAACCGCTTTCGATCGCCAGTTTAATAATATTTTCTGGGTCAAAATAGATTGGGTTGGGTGCAAAAGAAGCAGCCGCAGAATGTTCGATTCCCTGATCGACGGGCAAAATCGACATATAGCCTGTATTTGCCAGCCTTCCTGTAGAAAAACCACATCAGCACTAGGTAGGTGGAGTTTGTCTTGAGGAAATTTTGCCGTGTAGTTCAGTAAATATTCTGCTTCATCACCTAGCCAGGATACAACGGAACTGCGAACAGGTATAGTAGCAGTCATCAATCTTTCTCCCTGGATTCGATCGTGTTAACTTATTTTTTATTGTGACAATTTTTAAGAGTGCTTTTGCTCTTTCTCTGGAGAGTTTTAGAATATTATTGATTCGTTTGTCTTTCTAAGCGTCTGCTAGCAACTGACATAGAATAACAACAGCTCCAATAAATCGCAGCGATAAACAAATAAACTTCTGCATACCTTCCTAAATATTTGGGATTAGCCAAAATCGATTGAGATATTCCCAGTAAATCTGTTAAGCCAACGATCGCCAGCAAAGACGTATCCTTAAATAAACTAATAAACTGTCCTACTGTACTGGGAATTACTGCTTTAATAGCTTGGGGAAGGATAATTAAAATTAAGCTCAGAGGTGTATTTAGTCCTAGGGCTTTTGCCGCTTCAGTTTGACCGCGAGGAATTGACTGTAAACCACCTCGCACATTTTCCGCTACATAAGCTGCTGTAAATAAAGTATAGCCACCGATCGCCCGAACAACGCGATCGGGTCTAACATTGACAGGTAAAACTAATGGCAGCATTACCTGTGCCATAAACAAAACTCCAATTAAAGGTAGTCCGCGAAAAATTTCAATATAGGCTGTTGATAGCCAACGAATTACAGGTAGCTTGCTTTGTCTACCCAATGCCAATAACACGCCGAAAGGAAAGCACAGTAAGATGCTAGTTACGGCAACGAGTAAAGTTAAGATTAGTCCACTTAAGCTATCTAATCTGACTGGTGGTCTTAAAAAAAACCCTCCTGTTATCAGCAAATAAATCGCCAAATAACCAATTAACCAAGCTGGAATTAACCAGATTTTTAATCGAGGAAAGCGTTTGAAAACTAGCCAAGAAATGCCACTCAAACTAACAATAATTCCTAAGCTTATCCAAGTACGCCAAATAATTCTAGCAGGATAGCGACCGACAAAAAATAAGCGAATATTTGCCGTTAGTACTGTCCATTGTGCCTGTGTAAATAGCCAATGAATAAATCCAGACAGTAGCCAATAAATAAATAAAAGACTAATAATAGTTAAAACAACGTTGTGCCATGTATTAAATAAATTTTTTCTCAGCCAGGTTAATTGGTTATTGTTCATGGTTCATTGTTCATGGTTCATTGGTTGTTTGTTGTTTGTTGATGGTTCATTGTTCATTGTTCATTGTTTCAAGAAGGCAATAGGCAATAGTGAAGGCAGAAGGCAGAAGGCAGAAGTTTTTTACTTATTACTTATTACTTATTACTTATTACTCATTACTTCCCGTACACCCTAACCCCTAACCCCTAACCCCTAATCCCTAATCCCTAGTCTCCCATCATCCCATGACTATTCCTTTGTTGAAATAGGGATATGTTAAGCTAGCACTAAAATTCCTTTCAGAAAACAGAGTGAAGGTGAAGAAAGATTTTTGATGACTAAAGTTAGTGTTATTATTCCTGCGTACAATGGCGATCGCTATATTGGACAAGCAATTGAAAGTATTCTCCAACAAACTTATGGCGACTACGAAATTATCGTTGTTGATGACGGTTCGAGCGATCGCACTCAAGAAATACTAACCAACTATAGCGATCGCCTGCACTATTTCCAGCAACAAAATCAAGGAGTCGCCGCCGCCAGAAATAAGGGATTGGAAGTTGCTAGGGGAGAATATATTTCTTTTTTAGACCAAGATGATTACTTTCTTCCTGAAAAATTATCATTGCAGGTATCTCTTCTCGATCGCCAATCTGAGTTAGGGTTTGTTAATAGCGGTTGGCAAATTGTTAACCAACAAGGCGAGGGGATTACCGCCGTCGAACCCTGGCACCAATTACCCAAACTAAACGCAGCAGGAATTATTGTTTGGAAACCTGTGTTTCTGGGTGCAATGTTGTTTCGTCGCGATTGGTTGAAGCGAACAGGAGGTTTCGATCGCCAATTAGTACAAACACCCGATGTAGATTTAGTCATGCGTCTAGCACTTCTTGGCGCTAAGGGTGAGTGGGTAGATCGAGTGACTGTTTGCTATCGCCAACATAGCAGTAATGCTTCTTTAAATAGCATTCAACAAGCACAAGAATTAGAACATTTATTAGCTCGATTTTTTCAAGACAATTCCATTACTAATGAGATTAAACAATTAGAAGATCGGTCTCGCTATCAAAGTTTAGTTTGGAGTGCTTGGCGACTGTACCACACAGCTGATTTTGAGGGAATGAATCATTATTTAGAAAAATCTCTACAATACAAAGAATGGAGCCAAACTAGTGTAGAAATCATTTTTCATTGGTTGGAATCTTTTAAAAATTATTCTGCTGAATATGGTTATGAATTAGATATTTATGCTTTAACGAATCTGAGGGAATGGAAAAATTTGATGGAAATATGTTGTTTAAAAAGATCCTGAAATTTTAGTCCTAAGAGATTAGATCTTTTGTCAAACATTGAAAATCAAATTGTTCGAGTAATTCCAGAAAAGCGAAAACTGCGGGTACATGCAAAGCATCAACGAGGGTGGCTACACCAATCACTCGATCGCAAGGGACGGGAAGACTGTACACTTTCACTTCTTTAGGAATTGGTTGGGCGGCGAGACGAGCTAAAATAGCTGCACCCAATCCCTGCTTGACCATACTAACAATCGTTGAATCTTCTTGAATGTCGTAGGCGATCGGGAGACAGGGTGCTAATGTTTTCAAGTGTTCGTGGAGTTGTCGCCCACAGGGCAATCCAGGCAGCCAAACAATCGAATAAGAAGCTAAATGTTCCCAAGTTAGTTCCTTTTGCGTCAGCTTGGTGCTAGGTGGTAGCAGTGCGACATATTCGTCACGCATTAACTCTCTGGTTTGAAATTCTTCACTGCTAGGTAGATAGGTAATCCCGATTTCAGCTTTACCGTCGCGCAAACAATGTTCGACATCGACGTAGCTAGTACGTTCGATCGGAGTGACAGTTACGTCTGGAAAAATATGATGGAATTTGGCGATTACTTTGGGAAGGATATGAGTAGCAACACTACGAAACGAAGCAATTCTGACTTGACCACCATTTAAGCCTCTGTGGGAATTGGCTTCCTTTTGCATCATGTTCAGATGTTTGAGAATTTCTCTGGCATGGTAAACTATGCGATCGCCTGCGGGGGTTAGGACTGCACCGTGACGACCTCTAGCAAACAAAGGTACTCCTAATTCTTCTTCTAAAGTAGCGATCGCATGACTGATTGCTGGTTGAGACAAGTCTAAATCTAAAGCTGCTTCGCTAAAGTTTTTTCTCTCTGCTACAGCAACAAGCGCTTGAATTTGCGAAAGTTTCATTGTTTCTTGCCGAAAATTAGTAATTTATACCAACTCTGAATTTAAAATGTTGCCTCCTTTAATATCTATAAATAGCATTTATGAAAACTATTCAAGTTGTTTTTTGATTGCCGATCTCAATAACTGTTAAGTTGTTTTTTAGCTTGAAAATATGAGCATAGAAGATGAAAGACAATTATAGCGCTCTCAAATTAAATGAAAAAATAGTTAAATTATCTTTTTCTAGTTTTGCTAAATTTTTATCGCAAACTTGTCAAAAAATATTCAGTTTTTGCGATCGCAACGAACCTATAAAAGTATGCAAAATAGAGAATAATATGGGTAATACTTATTGGCAAGTCTACAATTTTAGAACTAGACAATCTACTTGTTTTGGTTCGGAAGCTGAAGTTCGTTTTTGGCTCGAACAACAATTAGCGAACTATTAGTGCAGTAGCGCGGGTTCGCCAGGAGCAATTAAAAAAACTTCAGACTTCAGTAGGGGCGAATGGCAAGAAAGCCCCTACGACTTTAGACTTTAAGAACCTTCTGCCTTCTGCCTTCTGGAGGCGGGAAAATCGGAGGTTTCCTCCGATTTGTTCACCCGCCGTCCTTCTGAAGGCGCGGATTCGGAACCTGCGTCCGAATAAAAAGCGCCGTCCTTTTCTCCACCTACAAATTAGATGTTGACCAGCTTACCACAAGCGATCGCCTCAAGGCATAAGTCTTGAATTCGGAGAGAATAAACCTTGATGAATGTAAATGTTAAAGCTAAATTGAACTTCTAAGAGATCGCGTGGAAAAGTTTGAGGTAAAGCCTTAAAAGGAGAAGATTTCTGCACAGCAGCAAGAGCATCTCGATCGACCTGTTCATCTCCAGAAGATTCCACTACTCTGAGTTCAGTAATTTGACCATTACGTTGAATCGCAAAATTGAGTACGGTATTTTGTTCACTATTTGGAGATGTGGGTTGCCAATTTTTCTTGACTCGCCGTCTAATGTGAGCAAAATAGGGAGCAAGATCGTCTTGTTGAGCATCTAGTTTGGCATAGGGACCTTCTTTACTAGCAAGAGATTCAGCTTTGAAAAAAGAACTACCAGAATCTTGTTGGCTAGAGCGTTGATACTTTCCACCTAGTAAACTCGCTGCACTAGAATTGCTTGGAGCTTTTCTCGCTACATATTTCTGGGCAGGTTTAGGGGATACAGGTGAATTTTGAGATGAGGTAGCAGATTTTGCCGACTCAGGCATTGTCTTTTTAGGGGTTTGCTCCTGGCGATCAGAGGGACGTTGATTAGATTTTAGAGTCTCAGAGGAGCGCAAAGGTGAACGAGCGGAAACAGTCGGGGGTTGAGATGGAGATTGAGGAGATTTAACTGCTCTTGGTTTAGCTGCGATTGGAGGAGTTGGTTTAGCTGGTGTAGCAACTGAAGATTTTTTTGCTTGTTGTGGAGATGGAGCAACTTTTGGTAAGTTAGCAACAGCAGACTTAGAATCCTTAGAATCGCTTGCTGCGCTTCCTTTTTTAGCAGTAGCAGGAGGTTGTTTGGATTTAATTTTACCCTGTGCGATCGAGTTATTTACTGCTCGACGTTGAGTTTTTGGTTTGGGTTGATTCGGTTTTTCTTCGGGAGGGACGACAACAAAATCGATCGGAGTATAATCTTGTTGCTGTTTAGCAGTAGGTTGCGATCGCTCGCTTAAAATAATTACCAGCGCTGCTAATCCATGAATCAGCACAGAAGCCAAAAAATATATCCACAAAGGAGAGGAATGAATTGGGCGATCTGGCTGGCTCTTTTGTCCCACAGTCGTCATTACAAATACTAAATAATTTTGCTTGCATTTTACCTTAACAAATTGACATCCTCCCCTCCTAAATTGCTCAGCAAAGCCCGAGCAGATTTAGAAGGAGATTCCCAAATCACTTTGAGATTTTCCTGCTTCAACCACACTACTTGCTACCGCCCCGTCACCGTTGCGATAGTAGAGGTAGTCTTGTCCACAGGCGTTTTCTGTGTTTAACACAGACGTTAACACATGCCCTGCGTTACGCAATCCAAGTTCTAAGATGTTTTTGGCTGCATTTTCATCTCGGCAAAGTTCAGCCCCACAACTACATTTGTGAGTCCTGATGCTCAGAGTTTTTTTGACTATTACACCACAAGACGAACATTTTTGACTAGTGTATTGAGGTGGGACTGGTACTGTCACCACCCCATACAATGTTCCAAAATACTCTAACCAACGCCTAAACATCGACCAGCTAGCATCACTTATTGACTTTGCCAGCTTTGAGTTTTTAACCATGTTCCGCATCTGCAAATCTTCAAACGCCACTAAGTCGGCAGACTTAACTACGCACCGAGCTAACTTACAAGCCCAGTCATTACGCTGGCGTTGAATCTTTAGATGCGCTCTACCAAGCTTAATTCTTTGCTTGACCCTGTTTTTCGATCCCTTCTGTTTGCGAGATAGTCGGCGTTGCTGTCTTTTCAATCGCCGCTCCGACTTTCTTAAAAACCTGGGATTTTCAACTTTATTTCCCTCGTTGTCAGTGTAAAAGTGATTTAGACCAACATCCAAACCTAAAGTTTTCCCTGTTGGCTCTCGTTTGATGTTTCGCTCTACATCAACACAAAACTGCACGTAATAGCCGTCTGCTCGTCGCACTACTCTAACTCTTTTGATTTGGTTGAGTTGGTAGAAATGCAAATCGCGTGTTCCCCACATGAAAAATGTACCCGCCTCAAAACCATCGGCAAAAGTGATGTATTTACGACAATCGGATAGTTTCCAGCCTGACGTTTTGTACTCTACTGACGCTCTAGTTTGAAGGCGCTTGAATCGCGGGAAACCTTTCTTCCCTGGTACTTTCTTCTTGCAGTTATCGAAGAACCGAGCGATTGCCGCCCAAGTTCTTTCTGCCATTGCCTGACGTGCCATTGAGTTAAGTTTTTTAGCCCAAGGGAATTCAGGATTATCGGCTAAGACCTTGCAATATTTGTTGAGGTCGTTTCGGTGCAAGGCATGACCATCCATCCAGAAGCGAAGACAACTATTACGAACAAAAAGCCCAGCACGCAACGCTGAATCTAGCGCTGTATATTGGGTTTGTGTCCCTTTGAGCTTAGCCTCTAAGACAATCATTCATTTTATCACTAAAAGCTGATGATAAATATACCAGAGTTAAATGGGAAAAACAAGGGCATCGAACCCTTGTTTTCCCACAGCTCTCATGAGGCAGCGTGCGCGGAATTTACTTCCGCGCTTTAAGCGCCGCTCCCTTCCTAAAACGTCGCGTTCGCAAACGTTCGCTTGTTTTTGAGGAAGGTGTCGAACCGCGACTTAGATAACAGTGTGATTCGATTTTTTAAGCATCAGGAGGCAAGAAGAAAGACACAATATTCTGTATCCTGTTCCCTGCTTCCTGTGAATAGTAGTTGTGAATTATCTTCTCATTTGACGAGCCATGTTGCGGAACATATCTAAGCTATTGTCAGCCTGTTTACGTTCAGCGCTAGCCTCTGGAGTAGTAGGTGCGGGTGCTTGAGTTTCTGAATTAGAAGCAGCAAAGCCATTACCATTAGTTGCATAAGCACCATTGCCTTTGATGGCGTTAATAGTGCTGTTGCCGTTACCGTTAAAAGTATTGATAGAACTGCCATTGCCGTTAAATTCGTCAAAGCTTTTTTGTTCTACTGAAGAAGTCTCCTTTACCATTTCAAATCCGTTGGGATTTTTGATGGTTTTTGGGAAAGTTCTTCTTACTCTGACGGATTTACGCATGAAGTTGATATCACCAAGAGACTTTGAATCATCTGGTTCTAGAAAAAAGTCGTTAGCACCCATAGTGTTTCCCCGTTTAGTTTTTGTTAAGCATGATTGCAGTACATTAAAATGTATCAAAATTTGTTTATAAATGTAAATTATTTAAGTCAAAAGTTCATGGCAAAAGGCAGAAGGCAGGAGGCAGGAGGCAGAAGGCAGAAGGCTTCCAGGCAGAAGGCAGGAGGTAAATAAGTTTTAAGTTTTAAGTCTTAAGTCTTCAGTTTTTTACTCCCTACACCCTACACCCTACACCCTAATCCCTAACCCCCATACCCTTGTCACCAGTCCATGATT
>CAZJTL010000043.1:0-27828 GCA_964548905.1 uncultured bacterium
TCTGAGATGTCCTGCACCAGTACGCGCTCGTACTTGTAGATTATAGGGAGCAAAGAAGAGACTGAGCCAATAACTTAATAGTGCTTAAATTTTATGGTGGACACTGTCCAGGAATTCTGGGTGTTTGACTGTATTTCCAACTCAAGCTTTTGAGCCAGTTTAACAAAACCACAAGCTTAACAAAATTTATCCGAAAAAAAAATACTCTACCCAATTGGATAAAGTATCAATCAATGATTAGGATTAACTTTTGTGATTGCTAACAACTGATTGTTGCCGAAAAACCCCAGTTAATTAGGCTTCACTTTCAATATGAATGAATAAAAGTCCCATAACTACAGCAGGCATTAACCAGCACACTACAGGAATAAAGATCATAGATAAGTAAGAAGCTGTATATCCGCCCATGATTATTGGTTCTCCTTTCTAAAAAAAAATGAAATGACAAAAAAGATGATTACTTTGTGGAATTGACGAATTAATTAAAAACTCCACTCAAGATCCCTTTAACAATCTCAAGATTCTGGAGAAGGAAAAAGGCAAAGGTTGCACCACCTGAACCACCAACAAAGAAACCAGCAGCAAACTGACTCCAACCTTCAGAAGATTGAAGAGAGTCTTTAGCATTACTAGGTTTACCTTGGAAAGAAACAATTCCATAGCTAGCCAAACAAGCTGTAGCAATGACAACTAGTGCCAAAGCTGAAATTAATCCACCCAAGCTAGCAGAGTCCGAATCGCGCAGGGGGCCAAGTAAAATCCAAGGCCCAATCAAGAAATAGCCGTGTGCCATACCAACCTCTAATCCACGCAAAATCGGCGAAAGTCCGGGACGGTAAGCAGGAAGGTTACCAATAAAAGATCTTGTAAAACCAGAATCTGAAATAGGTGTTGATAAGTGACCAGTGAAAGGATCGTTGTTGTAAGGCTGCACTACCTGTGTAAAAGTTTTAGGCATATTCAGTGTTTCCTCTCGGTAGTTGAAAATTTATGTAGAAAACTTAAGAAATCATTTTACGAAAGTAAATGCAATTGAATTGCATAAATAGTCTTCTATGTAAGAAAAATTCACTAAACTAGCTGTGAGTGCTAAGCTTACCTCTAGATTGCCTATAATATTTGGGAACTCATAAATTGAATATTTTAGATCCTCAACTATGGAAAAACCCCTCACACTGCCTAGCATAGGTTTTCAGAAGCTAATTTTGCCAATTTGTTCGGTCATTCTGGCGATCGCAGCTTTTGTTTTTCCAGCCTATGCTACTAGCGTTTACGATTTACCTCAACTTAGCGCGGGTTCGTCTACCTGGGTAGTCGATAAAGCCGATGCCATTAGCTTTGCTAACGAAGGTAAACTAAACAATAATTTGCAAAAGTTAGCCGAACAAACTGGCAATCAACTAAGAATTGTAGCTATTCGTCGTTTGGATTACGGTGATACGATCGCAACTTTTACCGACAAATTATTTGAAACTTGGTTTCCCACAAAAGAAGCGCAAGCCAACCAGACTTTATTGGTAATGGACACTCTCAGCAACAATGTGACGATTAGAAGTGGAGAAGCAGCAAAACAGCTAATCACAGAAGATATTGCTAACAGTACGATCGAAGATAGTATTGGCTTGCGAATGAAAGAAGGAGATAAATATAATCAAGCATTTCTTGAAGCAAGCGATCGCCTGACGGCTGTTTTGTCAGGCAAACCAGATCCTGGTTCGGTAGCAATTGCCAAAAAGATTGACACCGAGGGTACATTTACCAAAGCTGAAGACACCGATCGAGGTAACGCAACTATTTGGGTAGTTGGTTTCTTAATTGTGGCAACGATTATTCCGATGGTGACTTATTTTTGGTATGTAGGTTTTCCTGGAAATTAGTGAAGACGGGATGCTGTTTTATTCGAGCGCCCGATCTAATGGAGACTTTAGACTGCTTTCCTGTAATGAGCAAGTAAATACTAATGCGATCGCCAGCAAACGCATTGGCTAGCTTCTCGGCGGGAAGCTAAATTCTGCCTAAATGCAGGTAATGTTAAAATGACTTATGGTACTAGCGAACTTCAATCGCTAGTCAACGGGGAATTAGCTCAGTTGGTAGAGCGCTGCGATCGCACCGCAGAGGTCAGGGGTTCGAGTCTCCTATTCTCCATATCTCCCTGTTAGGGAGAAGATCGAGCCTGTAGCCCTCTCACCATTAGCAAGCTTTTCCCTAATTGTGCTAGCCAAGTTGTATCCCAAAGCGATCGATAGACTATAGTTCAATAATCTAAAGCACAGGCGATCGTTCTTTTGGTTAGCGATCGCACTAGGCAAATTAATTACACATTTAATATCCCTATTGCCTATTGCCTATTGCCTACCTCCACCAATAAATTTAATTTTCTTCACCTACTTAACTAAGTGTTCAAGATAATTTAATAGCTCTAAAGAACTTAAATTGTCAAACTAAGAGAAGATAAGTAGGTAAACACAATTAATTACACACCACTCTGACGTGGAATCGTTGAAAAATATGGTGTATGGACAATCGGTATGTGTAAATAATTTTGTGTTGGCACTTAATCAAAAAAAATAACTCTTAACTTGCACATTTTCAAATCCTTGCTCAGTAATAGTTTTAGGTTTTAGAATCAATGTGCTGGTTTTATCTATTGCTAGTGGCGATCGCCGCTAGTTGGGGGCTGTCATGAAAAAGCTTTTTTTTTTAGTTAATAATGCTGTCTTGTGGACAATCTCTTCTCTAGTTTTCTCGATTCGCGTTTTAGCTCAAGAAGCAGCAATTACTGCTGATGGAACTACCTCCACAACTGTAACGACACAGGATGGCAGTAATTTTAATATTAACGATGGAGACCAAGCGGGAGCAAATCTTTTTCACAGTTTTGGTAATTTTTCTGTTCCTAATGGCGGTTCGGCTAATTTTTTAAATTCTCCTGATATTCAAAACATTATTTCTAGGGTAACGGGCGGAAAGATTTCTGATATTAACGGATTGATTAAGGCTAATGGTAGTGCTAATTTATTTTTAATCAACCCCGCAGGTATTTTTTTTGGACCCAATGCCAGGTTGGATATTGGTGGTTCGTTTTTGGGAAGTACGGCGGATAGTTTTCGCTTTGCTGATGAGATGGAGTTTAGTGCTATAAATTTAACTCCTCCATTGTTGACAATTAATGCGCCTATTGGGTTGAATTTGCGAGATAATCTTGCGGATATTGCTGTTAATCAGAGTCGCCTCATAGTTAACCCAGGAGAAACCTTGGCGCTAGTGGGTGGAAACATCAATATGGCAGGAAGTGTTTTAGAGACAAGAGGGGGTCGAGTTGAATTAGGAGGGTTGACAAGTGCAGGAGAAATAAAAATCAATGGAGAGCAGACCCCATCTGAGTTTAGGTTTGATTCTCTGATTTTTCCAGAGAGAGTAACAAGAGGAGATGTTTTTCTAAATAATTCAACTTCAATTAATGTATTAGGTGCAGGTGGTGGCAGTATTGCTGTTAATGCTAAGAATTTAAAAATTGCAGGTAATAGTAGTCTTAAAGCGGGAATAGAAGTAAATTCGGGTTTTTCTGAGGCACAAGCAGGGGATATCTTGGTTAATGCTACAGATAGCGTCAATTTAGCTGGAAGTTTTATTAAAAACAATGTTAATAGAAACGCTACTGGTAACAGTGGGAATATAAACATTGAAACTAAAGCTTTTTCCATGACCAATGGCGCTCAATTGCAAGCTATCACTTTTGGCATCGGAAAGGCAGGAAACTTTACCATCGCTGTCGATGATGACATAAAAATTTCAGATTCTAATACCACCATCTTCAGCAGTGTGGAGGCAGGAGCAGTAGGAGATGGTGGCAAGATTGACATTATTGCTAAGTCTTTATCCCTTGAAGGTGGCGCTCAACTGGTTGCCAGCACTTTTGGTGCAGGAAATGCAGGAAATATCACTATCACTACTGATGACGCTGTCAAACTTTCATCTGGTGCTGATATCTTAAGTACTGTAGAAGCAGGAGCAGTAGGAGATAGTGGCAAGATTGAGATTACTGCCAATTCTTTATTCTTCAACAGTGGCTCTCAATTAAGAACTTCGGTGCGTGAAAAAAAAGATTCTCTCCCTGGTGGTAAAGGTAACGCAGGAGAAATTAAGCTGACTATCGCTGATAAGGTAACTATTACTGGCAAAGAGCAACAGGGCGATCGAGTAGTTTTTAGTGGGCTAAGAAGTCTGCTCGAACAGGGAGCAGAAGGTAAAGGAGGGGATATCAATATTAAAACTCGCAATCTCTCCTTAGTTGATGGCGCTCAACTGGTTGCCAGTACTTTTGGGATAGGAAATGCAGGAAATGTCACTATCACTGCCGATGATGCAGTCAAACTTTCCAATACTTCTGCTATCTTTAGCAATGTGGAAGCGGAAGCAATAGGAGATGGTGGCAAAATTGAGATTACTGCTAAGTCTTTATCCCTCGACAGTGGCGCTCAATTGCAAACTATTGCGCGTGGAACAAATGATGCTCTTGCTGGTGGCAAAGGTAACGCAGGAGCGATTAATCTTAATCTTGCCGATACGGTAACTATTACTGGCAAAAGCCAACAGTTTCCTAGTGGACTAAGAAGCTCTATCGGACAGGAAGCAGAAGGAAAAGGAGGGGATATTAATATTAAAACCCGCAATCTCTTCTTAGCTGATGGCGCTAAAGTTGATAGCAGTAATTTCGGAATTGGCTCTGGCGGTAATATCAACCTGGAATTACAAGATACTCTCCAGATGCGTAACAACAGTATTATGCAAGCTCGATCGATCGGAAATAATACTGCGGGTAATATTACCATCAACTCTCCCAATGGTTTTGTTGTTGCTTTTCCCAATCAAAATAACGATATCATCGCTACTGCCAGTGCAGGAAGCGGCGGACGAATTACTATCAACGCCAAAAGAATTTATGGTTTCGACAAAGAACGGATTCAAGCTTTAGATAGAAACAATCTTTTTAATAATGGTGAAAACGATATCAACTCCACTTCTGCTAACCCAAGTTTAAGCGGTAATATTAACCTCAATACCGAACAATTAGACCCTGCCAAAGAAAGAGCGAAAACTGCTGAAAATGTGGTCGAACCAGATGAAACAGTCGCTTCTGCTTGCGGTTCTGATAGTAGTGGTGCATTAACTAATACCTTTACCATTACTGGACGTGGCGGTATGCCTACCGATCCGACTAAACCGCTTAATAGTAGTTATCTATCAGGGGAACAAGGTAGCGGGGGAAGCGGAGGAAGCGGAGGAAGCGGAGGAAGCAAGGGAACAGAGGAAGCGGAGGAAACGGGGGAAGCAAGGGAGCAAGGGAAACAAGCAGAGACGATCGAATTAGATGAGCATAAAAAAACCTTCTCTTCTGATGAGGTTATTCCTGCACGAGGAATGACGATAAATGAAAAAGGACAAATTGTTTTGACAGCTTATCCTACCCCCAACACTACTCAAAGAAATATAACTCAAATCCCTGATTGTGCTAGCCAAATTGTATCCCAAGGCGATCGATAGACTATAGTTCAATAAGGTGAACTACCTACACTGAATAAGATCGAATACAGTCAGTATTTATAGAAATGCTAAAACAAAACAAATTCTAGTAGGAGTAGATCAAAAATGACGAATCCAGTCATTCAAACAGATTTAGCTGATGTATTGGGGCAAATCAATCAAAAGCTAGACGGGGTAGGCGATCGCCTCAACAAAATAGAAGTAGGAATAGCAAAAATAGAGGGTGAAATTAAAAGACTTGATTCTGATATCTCAACAATTAAGGGTGATATCAAAGAAATGAAAGGCTCTCAAAAAGCTCAGATCTGGACACTCATCAGTATTTTGATTACTGCTGTTGGTAGTTTTCCTGTTGCTGTAGGACGTTCTGTATTCTCAATCAATCCTTGAACTAATACAATCCCATCACCTCACTCAAAGACATCCTCGATTTAACTCCAAGAGTCAGAGGTGAAATATGACCGCGATCGAGATGTTCTGATGCAGCGCAGCCGATCATAGCGGCATTATCGGTGCAAAATTGTAGTGGTGGAAAATATACTTGTAAATTGTGCGCCTTAGTCGCAGCAGTTAGATGTTTTCTCAAGCCGCTATTGGCAGCTACACCACCACCAACAGCAATAGTATTGAGTCCATAGTCTAAAGCACAGGCGATCGTTCTTTTGGTTAGCGATCGCGCTACTGTTTCTTGAAAGCTAGCTGCTAAATCGGCGATCGGTAAATCTCGATCTTCTTCTGACAGCTTTTGTACTAATCTCAATACCGCCGTCTTCAAACCACTAAAACTAGAATCATAGGGATGATAACCACCACCAGGAAGAGAGATTTTTCCTTCTGGTAAGGCGAAGGCTTGAGGATTGCCTTGTTGTGCTATCTTATCGATAATCGGCCCGCCTGGATACCCTAAGTTTAATAATCTTGCGACTTTATCAAAAGCTTCCCCTACCGCATCATCGTGAGTTTGACCTAGAGTTTCATACAAACCGCAATCTTTGACGTAAATTAAGCTAGTATGTCCCCCAGAAACTAGAAGGCACAAAAATGGGGGCTGTAAGTGGGGTTCGCTCAAATAACTTGCATAGATATGTCCTTCCAGGTGATGAACCCCTAGAAACGGTTTTTGATGGATTGTAGCTAATGTTTTCGCTGCTGTCACCCCTACTAATAACGCTCCTACCAAACCAGGGGCGCAAGTTGCAGCAATGCCGTCAATATCTTGCCAATTTAATTGGGCTTCGGCGATCGCCTTATCAATTAGAGGGTTAATTGTTTCTAAGTGTTGGCGAGATGCCACCTCTGGAACGACACCACCATAATTTTGATGAATGGCAATTTGGGAAGCAACAACATTGCTACAAATTTTACGATTTTTTACAATCGCCACCCCTGTTTCATCACAACTTGTTTCTATTGATAAAATCGTTGACATTCTTTGATAAGTTGAATTGAAAGAATACCTTATTTCGATCGAAGTATTACTCCATAACACATTTGAGTAACTTTACTTCAAGTACAAATGATATTTTTTATCTTTTGTACAAGAAACTTAATTCTTTTGTAACAAAAGGAAACAACTCTATGCGACGATTGTTTGCGTTAATTCTACTAGTTACTGTTTGGTTTCACTTTGCTCCTAGTGCTGCGGCAGCCGACAGTGTAGCAGGCTTAAAAACTTGTGCTGACACTCCTGCTTTCCAACAAAAATCGAAAACATATCTTAACACCACTGGCGATCCTAATTCAGGACAAATCCGTGCCGAACGCTATGCCTCTGCGCTGTGCGGTCCCGAAGGATATCCTCACCTCATCGTAGACGGTCGTTGGAGTCATATGGGTGATTTCTTCATCCCTAGCATTCTCTTCCTCTACATTGCTGGTTGGATTGGTTGGGCAGGTCGTTCTTATTTGATTTCTGTTCGTGATGGCAAAAACCCAGAAATGGATGAGATCGTTATCAACATACCTTTAGCAATTAGCAAAATGTTAGCTGCTGCAACTTGGCCTTTATTAGCATTTGCAGAATTCACTTCTGGTAAACTAATTGCCAAAGATTCTGAGGTTCCTATCTCTCCCCGCTAATCAACTTTAATTAATCAGTAATTTTGGAGAACACGTCAATGGAAGGTTTGTATAAATTTATTTCTACAGCGCCAGTTTTGATCATGGCTTTGCTGACTTTTACTGCTGGTCTTTTAATCGAAGCTAATCGTTTTTATCCAGACTTACTTTTTCATCCATAAAAGTTAGCAAAATCGCTTGATTTTGAGGATGAACTTTCTAGTTTCAGCGCCAAAACTCAATTTAAATTGATGTTTGTGGCAATTATTGTAATAATAAAATTTAACTCGCAATAGCTAGAAAACTACTGCGAGTTTTTTGATACGTAGCGATCGCTAAAGGATAATTCAAGGCATGAAAAAGTTGTTTTTATTTTTGCTAATAGCAACAATTAGTTTTTCCTGTCAATTTCTAGTTTCCTCTCAAGATCGAACTAGCGATCGCCCACAGAATATTAAGGCAACCTCCATTCAAGCTTCTAAACCTAGAAAACCAAGACCAATCGATCCTAACAAAGCGACTCAACTAGAAGACGGCTGGTATAACGTGAATATTGGTGGAGGTGGTTATCTGACAGGCTTGTATTTACACCCTCTTCAAGGTGAAGCGCTTTATCTAAGAACTGATAATGGAGGTGCGCTGAAATGGAACAAGCAAAAAAAGAAATGGGATCCATTAACAGAATTTTTTACCTTTGCTGAAAAAAATAATTATGGAATTGAAGCGATCGGCTTAGATCCTAAAAATGAATCAAAACTTCTGCTTGCTGCTGGTACTTTTATTGGACAAAAAGGTTATATTTACGTTTCTGAAGACGGTGGTAAACATTGGAAAATTAGCAACATTGAAACTAATATGGGAGCAAATGAAGTCAAGCGATGGGCAGGCAATAGATTAGTCATCAGTCCACACGATAGTAATATCGTTCTGTTTGGTTCGCGAAAGGAAGGTCTTTGGCAATCGACAGATGGAGGATATACTTGGTTGATCGTCCCTTCTATACAACCACCTAACAATGAAATAGGGGTACTCTCCATCCTGTTTCACCGATCCGATCCACAAAAAATATATATTTCCCTGTTTGGTGACGGTATATATCAAACTAATAATGGTGGTGCCAGTTGGACGAAAATAAATGGCTCTCCAAGAGAACCGATGAAAATGGTGATGAACAAGAGTGGTAAACTCTATGTCACCAGCTCTAGCGATCGCAGAGTTAGTATTTATGATGAAGCTAGTAATACCTGGAAAAATATCACTCCTTCTGGAATGGGAAATTATGTATTCAATGGCATAAGTATCAATCCCTTTAATCAAAACAATATCATCACTACAACTGCTGAAGATAAAAACCACGGTATTTTTGTTTCCTCTGATGGCGGCAATACCTGGCAAAAACGCGATCGCATCTTGAAGAAAACCGTCCTCTGGTGGCCAGATTCTTTCTTTAACAACAACGGATCTTCTTTAGAATTCGATCCAAAAATTAAAAATAGAGCCTATGTAACTGATTGGTTTGGTATCTGGAAAACCGATAATATTAATGCAAGCACACCCGTATGGGAGAATTTTTCCAAAGGACACGAACAACTCGTTATGTTCGATCTTTTCACTCCTTTGCAAGGCCCTCCCTTAATTAGCGGTGCGGCTGATGTAGAAGGTTTTGTCCATGAAAGACTAGATGAATTTCCCAAAAAAAGATTGGGGATAGGCGCAGCAAAAGATGAATTTTATGACTTTATGCAAGAAACCTATGGTATTGCATCGAGTTACGATGCTAGAAATACTATTGTACGTGTTGGTGGGTGGCGATGGCGCAACGAAAATGCTATGGCAATTTCCCAAGATTATGGCAACACCTGGCAAACGGTAAAGGGATATCCGAAAAAGAAAATTCCCCAACAAATTGCAGTTTCTTATGATAACCCCAATAACATGGTCGTTACTATTGCAGGTGCGTCTCCTATTTATACCTTAGACAGGGGGAAATCTTGGCAGAATGTTGAGGATTTACCTAATGGTGGCGAAGGAACTTGGAACTGGGATTTTCACCTTGCTGCCGATGGCAAGACACCAGGAGTATTTTATTATTATGAAAAAGGATTTTTCTACCGTAGTGAAGATCGAGGAAAAACTTTTCAAATCGTAGTTAACAATATTCCCTACTCAGAAACAGCATATCTTCAGACATTTCCTCGACGTAAAGGCGAAATTTGGCTTGCCCTTGGAGAGCAAGGACTGTATCGATCGATCGATCGTGGTAATAATTTTCAGAAAATAGACTCTGTGAAAAAAGCAATTCTGTTTTCGCTAGGTTTACCACTTAAAGGGAAAAAGGCAAATACCCTCTATATGTATGGAACACCTGCTACTGGAGACGGAAAAGAGGGTGTATATTATTCTAGCGACAATGGACAAACCTGGAAAAAAATTAGCACTTCCCGCCTTACTGTTGGTGCTGAACCACGTATGATGAAAGCGAGTAACCAAGAACCAGGTTTAATTTTTATCGGTACTTTAGGAAGGTCAATCTATTATTACAAAATCAATTGAATATGAAACATCATAAGAAAAATGACATTCAATTAAAACATAATTCAAGTGCCATTAAATAAGAAACTAAATTATGAATTCAGCTATCGAATTACCTAGTGGTAAAATTTTAGATCTAAATCGCTTTGTTGCACTATTTCCAGAAAAGGAAACAACAAAAGAGCGATACTCGTTAATTTTAGAAGGTTGTTCTCAGATCGTTCATCTCGATCGAAGTGAAGCAGATATAGTAAAACAATATCTCCAACTGCAAAAAAATCATTCTAAAAATGGAAGTTGGGATCGAGAAGAACAATTAAAGAAAAACCAACCAGCTATTAAGTTACTCAAAGAAAGAATTGAAAGACATAAACTCATGAGTAAAGAAGAATCAAAACAAAGAGCCGAATTTTTTGCTGATTTTCAAAAAACAATTGATGCAGAACGATCAATACGAAAATTATCTGAAAATTAATAAGTTCTTTTACTGAAGCCAAAAAATGGCAAGAGATCGAACTGTAGAGAGAACAACTATAATCAATCTTAAGATTTGGGTCGAGTTAACTCTATGACAGAAATAATTGGAGGAAGATATCAAATCATCAAACATTTAGGTGGCGGTGGATTTGGTCAAACTTTTCTGGCTGAAGATACCCATCTACCAGACAACCTTAGATGTGTCGTTAAACTACTGATGCCTTTGACTGTAGAAGGCTCTCAACTCGTTCCACTACCCAAAGATTCTCCACATTTTCAAGTAGCTCAACGCTTATTTAATACTGAAGCTAAAGTTCTCTACAAACTAGGCGAACACGACCAAATTCCTAAACTTTTGGCTCATTTTGAAGACGATCGAGAATTCTATCTCGTTCAGGAATATGTTGAAGGAGAAGTTCTAGCAACAGAAATAATTGCGGGACAACGATGGAATGAAGCGCAAGCGATCGATTTCTTGTTGGATATTTTAACTCCTCTTGCTTTTGTTCATCAGCATAAAATTATTCACCGAGATTTGAAACCTGCAAATTTAATAAGACGCAAACGAGATGGCAAAATAGTTCTGATTGATTTTGGTGCAGTTAAAGAATTTATTTCAGAGACTCTACATTTATCTCAAAACTCGCCAAATCAATCTTTATCATCAAGAACGATTAGTATTGGCACTCCTGGTTACTCACCTGGCGAACAAGCTATAGGGAAACCCCAGTTATGCAGCGATGTTTATGCAGTAGGAATAATTGCTATTCAAGCTCTGACTGGAATGACCCCAGACCAATTTTCTGAAGATCCTAATACAAAAGAAATTATCTGGCGCGATCGCGCTCAAGTTAGTTCTAAACTAGCTGAAGTTATAGACAAGATGATACGCTATGATTTTCGTCAGCGTTACCAGTCAGCAGAAGAGGCATTTAAAGCAATTAAAAACTTAGATAATAAGCAAAAAATAACAATACCTATCTCCACAAATAAGCCTACAAGTTTTGTTAAACCTTCTCTAATCAATTCCAGGAAAATTAAGATATTTTTAAGTCTAATCTTAGCTACAGTGATAGGGGCAATTATTGTCTCCCATACTATTAATATACGACTACCTAAAAATGAAACACCATCAAAGAAAGAGGAGCCTATATTTTGACTAGTCATTTCCTTATCTAAATTGTCGTCTCTGTAGACAGTTTTCTTCTTTCAAAGCTACTGGGACCTAGAAGGATCATTAAGGATAATCTACGGCGATCGCACTCTCAAAGGAAATGTAGTTAAACCTAATTTAAAGATTTAAAATGATGGTATTTCTCTATCTATTTATGGCGATGAGAATCGCTATCCTTACCAACAATTATTTGTTTATAATTTTGACAGGAAAATAAAGCGTCAATTAACAGAAACCAATTCTGTCCGCCAATATTTGGCGCAATTCAACCCAGACTATAGCAACAGTTGTTCTAAGGGTAGTGAGGGCTTTGGAGTGCCTATTTTTTAATTGAAGGTCTGAGGTTTGGATGAAAAAGATTTTCTTTCAATCTCGATAGGAAAATGAATAGAAGCCAACTCTACCGATTGTCACCTTTGTTTGGGATTGCAGCAGTAATTATCAATGGCTGCGCGCGAGAAGTTTCTAGAGAAGCTCCCCCACCAAGCGCTCCCGAACCCACAGTTAATCAAGCAGAAAGAGCAAATAATCGTCCTCTCTCTCCAACTGCTGAAGATAGTAATTTTGTCGTGACAGTTGTGGAAAAAGTCGAACCTGCGGTAGTTCAAATCAATACTTCCCGAACGATTAGAACCCAAGCGCCACAACTACCAGAGGTATTTAACGATCCCTCCTTTAGACGTTTTTTTGGCGATCGAATACCAACACAGCCTCAAGAGCGAGTCGTGCGAGGTCTTGGTTCTGGTTTTATTATTAATGCTAACGGTCAAATTCTGACTAATGCTCACGTTGTCAATAATGCCGATACTGTCACTGTAACTTTCTCTGACGGTCGTAATGTTGAGGGGCAAGTATTAGGGCAGGATCCCGTCACCGATATTGCTGTTGTCAAGATTCCAGGTAATAACCTACCAACTGTGGCACTCGCCGATTTTCAGTCGGTGAAAGTGGGGCAATGGGCGATCGCCATCGGCAATCCTCTGGGACTGCAAGAAACTGTAACTGTAGGTGTTGTCAGTGCGATCGATCGCTCTGCTAGCACTCTCGGTATTAGCGATAATCGCATTGGTTTCTTACAAACCGACGCTGCTATTAATCCTGGTAACTCTGGAGGACCCTTGCTCAATGCTCGTGGCGAAGTGATTGGTATCAATACAGCAATTATCGGCAACGCACAGGGAATTGGTTTTGCTATTCCCATCGATTCAGCACAAAAAATTGCTCAAGAACTAATTAGCAAAGGAAAAGTCGAACATGCCTATTTAGGCATTCAGATGTTACCAATAACGCCAGAACTCAAGCAACAACTAAACAATTCTGCCAACAGCAATATCCAAATCGGCGCAGATAGTGGAGTTCTAGTTGTTCGCGTCGTTCCCAATTCTCCAGCCGCAAGAGCGGGATTACGTGCAGGAGATGCGATCCAAGCAATTAATAATCGACCCGTTGCCAATGCCAAAGAAACTCAGCAAATTGTCGAACAAAGTGGTGTCGGTAGTAACTTGCAACTGCAAATCCTACGTAATGGACAAACTCAATCTTTAACAGCAATACTCGAAAAACTTCCAGCACCAAGCGATCGATCTTAAAAAGATGAGGTAATTAAGCGGCGATCGCTGCTAATAAGTCCTGGTGAACTGAAGTTGAGGAGGCAACTACTAATCCAGGCAAACTGTAATCAGAGCAAGTATGCAAGGGAGGTAAGGGAAAGCCATCAAAAGTTGTCACAAGACAACCAGCTTCTTCTGCTAAGAAAGCTAGTGCGGCACCGTCAATAAATTTGCCAGATTCAATAATTGCTCCCGCAATTTTGCCACTAAAGATGCCATTAAGATTGGGAATTTGAACCTCTTGGGAGTAAGAGTTTACTACATCAATAATTTCATATTTATCTTCAAGCATTGAAGTGAGTCCTCCCATGTTCCAACCGAGTAAGATACTAGGTCGGACAGATTCTATTTTTAAAGGAGTACAAGCTTCTAAGTCATCTTCGATCGCTCCAGAGAAAGCACCTTCACCACGCAAAGCATAATAATAGACATGTTCGCTAGGTGAAATAGCGATCGCTGCTTCAAAGCAATCGGCATTAAGAATGCTGAGAATAATTTGGTAATTGGAATGACCGTCGAGATAAAAACGAGTACCATCGATCGGATCGAGAGTGACTAAATAATCGCCGTTAGCTCCCAGATCGAGCGCACGGAAATATTTAGTATTGCTAGAGATTTCGTATTCTTCTCCATAAAAGCGAATTTCTGGGAAAGTTCCTAACAAGGCAACTTCTACTAAATTCTGTATAGCTAAATCGGCATCGCTCAAAGCAGCCGCAAAGAAATTATCTCCCGATTCTTTAGCTGGTAGTGCTGCAATTTTCGGTTGAATTTGACGGGCATAAGCTGCTGCTACCCGAAGCTGGGGTAATAAAGTAGATAAAATTAAGCGAGGTGTGGGCTTGAGTGACATAGAAACGATGAGAGTAAACTAAGTGTCGCTGTCTAATTTATCCTGCGCTCGTTAAGTTTTTATTATCGATCGCGATCGCCTGAACTCAACTTAAAAGTTCACACCCCTACACGCTCTTGTTTTTTTGCCCGATAAAGAGCTTCATCTGTCATGGCAATCAATTCAGTTGGTGAAGATTCAGTAGTGACGATCGCGCTAGCTACTCCACAACTGAGAGATATGTTTAATGCCTGTACTTGTTCTTGAATTTTTCTAGCAACTTCGATTGCTGCTTCTGTGTTGGTATTGGGGAGAACTACAGCAAATCGATCTTCTTCGTAGCGAGAAATCAAATCGCTACCACGAACAGATTTTTCGATCACTTTGGTAATTTGCACTAAACATTCTTCTTGCTGTTTTTGCTCTTTAGGAGCAAGATATAATTGATCTACTTCACAGAAAATAAGCGCCAGATCGCGACCATGTTCTTGCTGCCATTGCTGTTCGAGATAGCGCTGGCAATAGAGTCTGTTAAACAAGTTAGTTAGTTTATCTAGATAAGCTCTCTCTCGTAAGTCTTGTTGGCGATCGCTAGCAACCAGAAGTGTTGAAGCGCTAAAGGCTATCCAGGGAGCGACGGTCGGAACCCACCAACCTGCTAAAAAAATCAGATCGGCAATCAGAAGCATTGCGCTGCTAACTAATAGGTAAAGTCCTAAACTCATCCATTGCTTTTTGCTAGTCAGATTAATTTTGAGGACAAGCAAACCCAAAATTGTTCCAATTAGAGACCATCCGCCAATCCAAAGCCATTCCTGTGGTTCACTCCAAACTTTGAGGAGAGGTCGTCCATCTAAAGCCGCGCTGAGAATTTGACTGGTAATGTTAGCGTGAATGAATACACCAGGAGTACCTACCGAAGTACCGAAATTATCGTAACTGTGGGGAGTTAAGAAAAAATCTTTGAGACTATCTGCACTAGCGCCAATCAAAACAATGCGATCGCGAATTAATTCACCAGAGAAGCGATTAGCTAGAACATCGGTAAGAGAAATTGTCTTAAATTTATTGGGTGCGCTGGGATAATTCAGCATAATTTGATAGCCACCAACATTATTACGAACGTAGCCGCCAGCATTTTCTGTTAAGGGATGAAAAATTGCTTTACCCAATCTATACTCGTGAGGGTCTTTGGTAGAAGTCTCCAGATTAATACCTTGAGCTTCCAAATAAATTAAAGAGAGTTGCACTCCCAGTCCTAACTTTAACTCACCTCGATCGGATTCTAGCGAAATTAAGCTTCTACGCACCCTACTATCGAGATCGACTAGAGTATCAGTAGTAGCTACTTGCTGAAGCTGACTCAACACAGGAGGGGGAGCCACTTTTTGTCCAACTGCTTTCTCAATACCAATCAAATTAGGCATGTTTCGATAAACTTGCAGTAATTGTTGGTGTCCTGGTTCTACTGGAATATCCCGATAGAGATCTAAACCGATCGCGCGGGGATTTTGCTTTTGTAAATTTTTGAGAACCTGTGCTAACTTAGCATCAGACATCGGCCATTGCCCCAATTTATTGATATCGGGGTCGTCGATCGTAACTACGACAATTCTTCGATCTGGTGCTTCTGAAGCGCGCCAACGAAAAGCGCGATCGAGAGTACCTAACTCTAATAATTGAAACATACCAGTCAAAGTACAAGCTACTGTCGCTGCTGTAACGCCAACAGCAGTTATGGCAGCCTTCAACAATTTTTTGCTACGTTTCGATTGGAAATGTTCAACACTGGGCAATGGTTTTGTCAAGATGCTCCCTGGTGTTTCTAGCTCGGAGTGAGTCACTAGATTTGGTAGGGAAGACGATCTGGCAATCTTTGACCACAGATTAGTCAGGGGTATTTCTTTGACTAAACCAGCCGCAATCAGGACAAAAGCAGCTCTTTGTACTTGGAGCAGAGGGCGATCGAGTTGTTGGGCAATCGTGGCGATCGAAGCCTGAGAGTTAGCTCTCATCCACAGCTGTGATTCTAATGGTAATAAATCTAAGTCAGTTTGTGAAGCGATTTTTTGTAAGCTCAGCTCGGCATTTGGTAGTCGTTTCTGATAATTATCCCAGTTCCCCAGCAATTGCATACCGTTGAGGATCAGTTGAGATGCTTTGACGCTATTACCTGTCATTTCTAACCATGGCAGGGTTGTTTGAGAATCTTGTTCGATTAGTTCGGCAATTTCGGTAAAAATGAGGCGACCCGATTCAATTGCAAATAATTGATAAGCTCGATCGAGCTGAATTTGGAAGATGAAATCTATTTGTTCTCTGGTTAAAAGTTTCATCCTGTGTAGATAAATCCCCAAGGGTTCTCCTTGGGGACAAAGTCGATCGAGTTTTTCGCCGATCAGCTTTTTCACCCAATCTCGACTTTTGATCAGAGAAATCATCTCTTGTTGGCTAGAATCTTCCTGAATAGCCACAAATTTCCCTCGATCGAACCAAAGCGTGTAAGAGGTGTTAGTAATGTTGTCATCTGTTGGTGGTACCCAAGGTTCGAGAATTAATCGACCTGATTTAGCATCAATATCGATCGACCTCAATAGCTCTGGTAAGGAGATCGTCTCTAGGGAAACGTTGATAGACATTGAAGAATTGCCGAGCGAATCGGTAATAAAGATGACTTAAACTTATCCTATTACTCTCTCCGCTCGATCTCAACCTCCTATTCGATCGACCTGATTGGCTGAGTACCAAGATCGGCTAAATCTACTTCTTTTAAGAGTTCTTTCCAAGTTTGAGTTACTTCCGCATTGTCAGGTTGTAATCTTTTCAGCTTGGCTACAGTTGACAGCATATCGTACCAAATCAAATTTTGCTCATAAAAATTGGCTCGTTTGCTTAGAGAGATTTTCTCTGACTTATGAGGAAATTGAGAGCGCTCAGCTCTGGTCACTTTCCCAGAGACAAAAGGATCGTTTGGTCTGGTAGATTGACCGCAAACTAAAACTACAGACCAGTTATATTCTTTGCCAGGTTTTAGGACGGGAGCATCTTTAGGTAGTTTAATGCTAAAGATGCCAGCTTGCTTGGGCAAAGTAAAGGATTTTTGGTAAAAATACTTTTCGCTCTCATCTTTGACGATCAAAGCTGCTTTTCTGGCAGAGGTTTCTGGAACATAGACCAAAAAATCAGGACGTGCTGCCAGAGTAATGGCTCGATCGGCAGAGGAGACTAACGCTGTCAAATTCCGCTTTGGCGCAACTCGGTCGCGATCGCAAACTTTACCACTATTGCGCGTTGCTGCACCTAGGGTATAGTTAGGTTGACTTTGACCTGGCGGTTTAAAGCCAATGAAACGCTTAGTCTTGCGAATCTTACTATGATTAGCATAATGAGTCGATTGCGTTTGTGCTGTAGCTGAAAAATTCGTAAAACATAAAAGCTCCAAGCACAAACAACACAAAGCAACAGTTAGGACATGTATTCGATTAGACATTATTTTTGCCGATCTTTGAGACTAAATCTTTTGGAAAACTGAAGGACAGTTACCGCGTTTACCTCGTCAAAATATGGTATACATAGCATGGGTTAAAACAATTTTGGTTTGCTCTTCCCCAGCTAATATTTAATCAATCCCTAATTTTGACTACTTATCTTCTTGACTAGCGAGCTTCTTAAGAAAATTATTAGTTAATAATATTTACAGTAAATTATATGGCAATCAATAAACAGTAGACCATTATAGACTTCAAATTTGTAATCTTTTTGAGATTATGGCATTGAGAGTTTAATTTCTAGTAAAATTTATCTGCAAAATTTAATAATTCAATAGCCAGATCAAAAAATAATTAATTCAGATTTTACTGCCAATCTTCTGCACTGATAAACCCTGCCACAAGCAACCGTGTCAATAACTAGCCAACACATTAAAGCACAAGCCAAAGCAATCGGATTCCATCGAGTCGGTATTGCTTCAGTTAGCGATCGCCAATCGGCAGATGCTAATGCCCATCTCCAAAGATGGTTGGCTTTGGGCTATCATGCTGATATGGCATGGATGGCAAACCCCAAGCGCTTCGATCCGCGTCAGTTGTTGCCAGAAGTACGTTCAGTTATTTGCGTTGCTCTTAATTATTACACTCCCCAGCAACGACCCCAAGGAGAAGAATATGCCAAAATTTCTCGTTATGGATGGGGAAGAGACTATCACAAAATCCTACACCAAAAACTCAAAGCTTTGAGCAATTGGCTACAGGAGCAATCTCAAGAAATTAAAATAAAATATTATGCAGATACCGGACCGATTCAAGATAAGGTTTGGGCCGAGCGAGCGGGTATCGGTTGGATTGCTAAAAATGGTAACTTAATTACAAGAGAATATGGTAGCTGGGTATTTCTTGGTGAAGTGTTAACGAATTTAGCACTAACACCAGACCAAGCTCATACAGAACATTGTGGAACTTGTACTCGCTGTTTGCAGGCTTGTCCGACAGGCGCGATCGCTCGACCTTTTGTAGTAGATGCTAATCTTTGTATCGCTTACCATACAATTGAGAATCGAGCCGAAGAGTTGCCAGCGTCGATCGCCTCTAATTTACAAGGTTGGGTAGCAGGTTGCGATATCTGTCAAGATGTGTGTCCGTGGAATCAGCGTTTTGCCCAAGAAACTGACATAGCTGATTTTCAACCTTATCCTTGGAATATTGCGCCAAAATTAGCAGAATTAGCGGCAATATCTGAGGCAGAATGGAATCAGAGATTTCCTGCTTCGGCTCTGAGAAGAATAAAACCACCAATGTTACGTCGTAATGCCTTGGCTAATCAGTACAAACGAGATGGTGTGCAAGAGTGAATCGATTTTTAGTTGCTTGTATTTATTTCAGGATAAGGGATGATCAAAAAGGTAATTATCTTTGATTTTGATGGCACTATCGCTGATAGTCACGATTTACTCGTTGAAATTACTAATCGTTTGTCTGGTGAATTTGGCTATCAACCAGTCGAACCAGAAGATATATTAGAACTCAAACATTTGAGTTCTCGGGAAATTGTCAATCAATCTAGAATTTCCATCTTTAAACTGCCTTTTCTACTGCGCCGAGTAAAATCAGAAGTAAACAAGGAAATTGTTAAGCTCAAACCAATACCAGGTATTGAAAAAACTCTATGGGAGCTAAAACAACATGGCTATCAATTAGGTATTATCACTTCTAATTCTAGGGATAATGTAATTACCTTTTTAAACAACCACAATTTAGAAGGTGTGTTTGATTTTGTTTGCGCTACACCAACAATTTTTGGCAAGCACAAAACTATTAAAAGATTTCTTTGGCAGAATCAAATTATTGCAGAGAATGCTATTTATGTTGGCGACGAGACTAGGGATGTCAAAGCAGCCAAAGATAGTAAAGTTAAAGTTATTTCTGTAGGCTGGGGTTTTAACTCCAGTCGGGTTTTAGCAGAATACGAACCAGATTTTTTAGTCGATCGCCCCAAAGATTTGATTAAGGCTGTCAAACAATGGGATGCTTCCTGTTCCCAACCAGCAGAACTTTATCCATGAAAAAAGGCAGAAGTAGGAAGTAGGTTGGCAAAAGAAAAAAAGAAAAATGAAGGATAAAAGGTTATTACAACTAAATTAAGCGGACTTGATATTAGGCAAAGAGCAAATCGTTAGTTAGAATAATGTGAGCTAGAACGATGGAAATTGCTTTAACCTAGACACTTCAATCTACAATTGTCTGTAATCAAAGGCTATTTCTTGCTATCTTCTTGCCTTAACTAATTACAGGATATGAAAAAAATATCAGGCGATCGCAGAATTAGCAAATACAATAAATTTAACTGGTTATTTTTACTATTTGTTTCTATTCCTCTATCTTTAGTGGGTACATTTAATTTATTGGTCGATCCTTACGATGTCTTTGATACTCCTAATTGGTTAGGAATTAATCACGTCAAACCAAAAAAAGATAATAACGATCGCCTGTTTAAAGCAAGTGATATTATCCGCCTGCAACCAACAACAATTATCTTAGGTTCATCGCGGACAAAACAGGGAATAGATCCAGAATTTACTGCTTTATCTAGCGATCGCTCTACTTATAATTTGGCAATTAATGGACCCAATGCTTACGAAGTAAGACGCTACTTAGAACACGCGATCGCCAATCAAGCGAATTTAAAACAAGTGATTCTCGGTATCGATTTTTTTATGTTTAATGCTAATTTGAAAAATCAACCGAGTTTCTCCGAAGAGAGGTTAGGCAAAAAACATCTAGTTATTAATGACACGATCAATGCTCTTTTTTCACTCGATACCTTTAATGTTAGTAAAGCTTCAGCCGAAGCATCTCTAAAGGAAAGTAATTTAGACGATCGCTATGGTGAAAATGGCTTTTTGCCAAACCGTACTATTAACGACGGTAAAACTAAATGGCGTTTCGCACAATCAATTAACTTATACTTTAAATTGCACTCAGATTATCAATTTTCCGAGCGATATCTAGCCGATTTTAAAAAGATAGTCGAACTTTGTCAGCAAAAAAATATAGCTTTAAAGGTATTTATTTCTCCTTCCCACGCTACAGATATGGAAGCTATTCGCGTTACAGGAAAATGGGAAATAATGGAACAATGGAAGCGAGAAATAGTAAAAATAATCCCAGTTTGGGATTTTTCTGGCTATAACAGTATTACTAGTGAATCTATTCAGGATGTAATGAAAAATTATGCAGATAATTCCCATTACACAGTTCCCATTGGTAATTTAATTCTAGATCGCATTTTCGATCGACAAACTGAAAAAATTCCCTCAGATTTTGGAGTATTACTTACTCCAGATACTGTAGAAGAGTATTTAGCAAAAGTGAATCGCGATCGCAAAATTTGGTTAAATAAAAATCCTCAAGATCTCAAACTAGTTAAAGATGTTTATCACAATTTCAAAGCACAAGCTAAACCAGAATAAAGCAGCGTGAGAAAAGACAAATCTGAGTACAAAGATCGCTATCTAAATAAAATTAATTATGCTTTAATGGGCAGGCGATCGAATAAATATACTCGCTTCAATCTTTTATTTTTTACCTATCTATCACTTCCTATCTTAATCGTCTTTAGTTTTAATCTTGCGATCGATCCTTATGGTTTGTTTGGTACACCACTATTAACCAAATTCAACAAAAATAAGTCAGAAAGAGATAAATATCTAATGCTGGTAAAAGCAGCAGAAATTAGACAAGTACAAGCGACAGTATTTTTCTTAGGTAGTTCTAGGGTAATGAGTGGTTTAGATACACAGCATCCTGCTTTAGTTAGTAGTTCTACATATAATTTAGGACTACCAGGTGTCAATATGTATCAAACCAGAAAATATCTCGAACATGCGATCGCTAATCAACCAAAAATCGAGAAAGTTATTCTTGGTCTTGATTTTTTTATGTTTAATCAAAACTTAGAAAATCTTCCCGATTTCCAAGAACAAAGATTAGGAAAAAATTCTGGTTTTCAAGATTTATTGAGTTCGTCTTTTTCTTTAAATACCCTGCAAACAAGTTGGAAAAATTTTCAAAGTAATTTCAATCCTCAACATAAAAATACTGAAGAAGAAGTAATTAGCAAAAGGTTTCATCGATGGCTCACCAATTTTCTTAGTTATCCTGGTTTTTATCAAAACTATTCCCTTTCAGAAGCAAGATTAGATGACTTAAAAATTATTATCGATTTATGTAAGCAAAATAATATCGAAATCGGGGTTTTTATTTCACCAACTCATGCTACAGATAATGAAGCAATTCGTGTTTCTGGATTGTGGTCAGTTTTTGAAGATTGGAAAAGAAAAGTAGTCGCCATTACTCCAGTTTGGGATTTTTCTGGATATAACAGCATAACTACAGAAACAATTAGCGATCGCATGAGCAATTATCGAGATAATTCTCATTACAGCAAGAAAACTGGAAGCATAGTTCTTAGTCGTCTTTTAGGCGATCGAACACAAACAATACCCGAAGATTTTGGAGTCTTACTAACACCAGAAAATCTAGAAGCATATTTAGCTAAAGTTAGACGCGATCGTGAAACTTGGACAAGAAGTCATCTTCACGAAGAACAATTAGTTAAACAACTTAAAGCAGAGGAGCAGAGGAAGAAGTAATGAGTAATGAGTAATGAGTTAACAGCCGCTATGGGGTTCCTACTTCCTACTTCTTACTTGGCTGTTTCCTCCTGCCTCCTGCCTTCTGCATAAAAGCCTTCTGCCTTCAATGAACAATGAACAATGAACGATGAACAATTATTGCTTTACATTTTCAGAAATCCAGCTTAAATAAGCTTCCGAACCAGCTACGATTGGGAGGGCAATAATTTCTGGAACCTGATAAGAATGAAGCTTTTTAATTGTTGATTCCAATTCAGAGAAATATGTCAGTTTAGTTTTAATAGTTAATTGCCATTCTTGCTCTGTATTAATCTTTCCTTCCCAACTATAAATAGAATTAATTGGAAATATATTTACACAAGCAGCTAATTTAGATTCAACTAAACCTCGCGCTATTTTTGTTGCTTCTTCTTGGGAAGACACAGTTACTAAAACTACACCATAAAAATTTAATTCTTCATTCATTATTAGCTCTCTAACTATAATTCGTAATTATTCGATCGAAGGTTAAGAGCAAATTCACAAGTCTATCGGCAAAATTTCTCCCTGTCTCCCCTGCTCCCTGCTCCCTGCTTCCTAATCCCTAATCCCTATCCTCTTTTTGATGATGTACTTCTACTACAGTATGAACGTTACCTCTAGGGTAAAAATCACCTTTGACGGTAATTTCTAGGGGATCGCAAGCTGCTACAAAATCGTCTAGGATTTGATTAATTGACTCTTCATGAGAAATATAGCGATCGCGATAACTATTAATGTAGAGTTTGATTGCTTTTAATTCGACTACTTTTTCATTGGGTGAATAAGTAATATAAATAGTAGCAAAATCTGGATAGCCAGAGAAAGGACACTTACAAGTAAACTCTGGCAAAGTAATATTAATATTATATTTTCTACCAATTCTCGGATTGGGAAAAGTAATTAATTCTCCTTCAGCAATGGCTCTCTCGCCATATTTAATTTCTTTTTCTTCCGATCTATCTGAGTAGTTAATCATAAATTATCAAGAATATTTATAGATAAAATTAGATTAGTATTGTTACTTTATAGTATTACAAAATTAACCTTTTCTATTTAACTTTTATGATTATTTTTTATATCGATTGAAAAGATTGTCTAAAAAGACAATCATGTATAGACAAATACTATAACCTAATTGAGATAAACCTTAAAAATCCTCATGAACGGCAATAAATTCAAGATTTTAATTGGCATCGGCATTACTTGTATTGCCAGTGCGATCGGTTCTCAAATAACCTCAGCGCAAGCACAATCTACAGCAAATACATTGAATCCTAGTTTACCTGCGATTGTTGCTCAAAAAAATGATGAAAACCCTTCCAAACCAGCTTTTCAAAATAAACTGGATGGCTCTGGGCTAGTCAATGCTTTGCAGGGTGGTGGTTACGTCATTTATATCAGACATGGACAAACAGAAAAAGCTGCCGACGATAAAGTTACAGCAAAAATAGGAGACTGTAGTACTCAGCGTATCTTAAGCGAACAGGGATGGCAGCAAGCAAAAGAAATTGGCAAAGCCTTTCAAGATTTGAAGATACCTGTCGATCGAGTCTATTCTAGTGATTACTGTCGCGCCTGGCAAACTGCCGATCTTGCTTTCGATCGCTATGAAAAAAACTCAAACCTAAATTTTTTACCTGTCGAAAAATATAACGACCAACAAAAACGTCAAATCAGAGAAAGAGTAATGCCATTGTTGAGCGCTGCACCATCTAAGGGAAGCAACACAGTCATTGTCGGTCATGGTGATGTCTTTAAAGCAGCGATGGGAGTCGATTTAACACAAGGGGCTGCTTACATTTTAAAACCTAATGCTACAGGTAGTGTCGAGATTGTAGCTAATTTACGTGCTGAGGACTGGTCAAAATTGTCAAATCGGTAAAACGCCTAATACATCAAAACAAAATTTTTACATTCACAAAATAATTCAACAAATATTGAAAAATATCTTAAGATTGACAAATATAGAGAAACACTTTTCTTTAAACCTGACCAACTACTATATAACAAGAGACTAGGAGGATACCTATGGCGCTCGTACCCATGAGACTGCTGCTGGATCACGCGGCTGAGAACAATTACGGGATTCCCGCATACAACGTTAATAACTTGGAGCAGATTCTGTCGATCATGCAGGCTGCTACCGAATGTGACAGCCCCGTAATCTTGCAAGCTTCTCGCGGCGCTCGCAGTTATGCAGGGGAATACTTTCTCCGTCACTTAATTTTGGCAGCAGTAGAAACTTATCCCAACATCCCCATTGCCATGCACCAAGACCATGGTAATAGCCCTGCTACTTGCTACTCTGCTATGCGCCATGGTTTCACCAGCGTAATGATGGATGGTTCCCTAGAAGCAGACGCAAAAACTCCAGCCAGCTTTGACTACAATGTTAGTGTAACTTCTGAAGTTGTTAAAGTAGCTCATTCCATTGGCGTTAGCGTTGAAGGTGAATTGGGTTGCTTGGGTTCTCTCGAAACTGGAAAAGGTGAAGCAGAAGACGGACACGGTTTTGAAGGCGCATTAAGCAAAGACCAACTATTAACCGATCCCGATGAAGCAGTAGAATTCGTAGAGCGTACCCAGGTAGATGCTCTTGCAGTTGCGATCGGTACTAGCCATGGTGCTTACAAATTTACTCGCAAACCTACTGGTGAAGTTTTAGCAATCAGCCGTATTGAAGAAATTCACCGCCGCTTACCCAACACCCACTTGGTAATGCACGGTTCTTCTTCCGTTCCCCAAGAATGGATCGATATGATCAACAAATACGGTGGTAAGATTCCCGAAACTTACGGTGTACCTATCGAAGAAATTCAAAAAGGTATTAAGAGTGGTGTTCGTAAAGTTAACATCGACACTGACAACCGTTTGGCAATCACTGCTGCTATTCGTGAAGCTGCGGCTAAAGATCCTTCTAACTTTGACCCCCGCCACTTCATGAAACCCTCAATCAAGTACATGAAACAAGTGTGCTTAGAACGCTATGATGCTTTCGGTTCTGCTGGTAATGCTAGCAAGATCAAACAAGTAAGCTTGGATGACTTTGCTGCTAAGTATGCTAAAGGCGAATTAGCTGCAAGTGTTAAAAAAGCAGCAGCAGTATAAAAATCTGTCACTAACAATTAGATCGACCGATTCTTAATCTGGGTAGTTATTTAAGCTACCCAATTTTTTTTCTAAAATTTTCTATTGCGCAATAGTAAGAGACTATAAATAAGGGGCGATCGCACCTCAAGATGTCATTTAGTGGAAATTCAAGGCTCGTGTAAAGTCGTCTATCAACCGAATAATCCTCTTCCTTGTGGAGCAAGGGTGTGGATAGAAGTTGCTCCAGATATTCGGATAGTTTCTCAACTATTTAATCAAATGCCTAATTCGGGCTAATTTTTCATCTTGAATTGCTATAGCATCCATAGGTTTACTCGATATATAAGTAGATCGCACAGAAGATAAAGAAAACTTCCTCTCCCAATTGCATACTTTGCAATAAGTTTTTCTCCTTTCTCATTTATCAACTGGAATTTGGCGATCGCTTTATTGTCGATCGATATTGCCATCGCTTCGATTAAATAGCTGAGGATTGATAACAAAACTTTACAGAACTTAGCTTAAAAACTCCCTCATGCCTTAATCTATCTAAATGTTAGGTATTTTTCCGCATCCAGTACAATTGACTTCGATATGACCTCGATCGCCCCCCATCAAAAAGCTAAAGCCTTAAAATCTGGTAGCCGTCGTCCTGCTAAAGAATTGTGCAGCGAATGCGGACTCTGTGATACTTACTATATTCACTACGTTAAAGAAGCTTGTGCTTTTCTCAATCAACAAATTGCCGAACTAGAAGCCCAAGCACACGGACGCAGTAGAAATCTAGACAACGAAAACGATCTCTATTTTGGTGTCCATCAAGAAATGATGATGGCACGAAAACAGCAACCAATTGAAGGCGCACAGTGGACGGGAATTGTCAGTACGATCGCAACTGAAATGCTCAATCGAGGTATGGTAGAGGGGGTTGTCTGCGTTCAAAATACTAAAGAAGACCGCTTTCAACCCATGCCGATAATTGCCAGAACACCAGAAGAAGTATTGGCAGCAAGAGTAAATAAACCTACCCTCTCCCCCAATCTATCGGTATTAGAGCAAATCGAACAGTCGGGAATGAAGCGCTTGCTAGTCATTGGCGTTGGCTGTCAAATTCAGGCGTTAAGAACAGTTGAAAAGCAATTAGGATTAGAAAAACTCTACGTTTTAGGAACTCCCTGCGTTGATAATGTAACTCGTGCTGGATTACAAAAATTCTTAGAAACTACCAGCAAATCTCCCGATACAGTAGTGCATTATGAGTTCATGCAAGATTTTCGAGTACATTTTAAACATGAAGACGGTTCGATCGAAACAGTGCCTTTCTTTGGCTTGAAAACCAACCAACTTAAAGACGTATTCGCACCTTCTTGCATGAGTTGTTTTGACTACGTTAACTCTTTGGCGGATTTAGTCGTAGGTTACATGGGAGCAACCTTTGGCTGGCAATGGATCGTAGTTCGTAATGAGACTGGTAAAGAAATGCTGGATTTGGTCAAAGAACAGATAGACACTCAGCCAGTAATATCTCAAGGCGATCGCAAGCAAGCAGTACAACAGAGCATTCCCGCCTATGACAAAGCTGTCACCCTGCCAATGTGGGCAGCTAAAATGATGGGAGTGGTGATTGAAAGAATTGGTCCGAAAGGTTTAGAATACGCTCGTTTTTCGATCGACTCTCACTTTACGCGCAATTATTTGTACGTCAAGCGCAACCATCCAGAGAAGCTAGAAGCTCATGTTCCAGAATACGCCAAGAAGATTGTAGGGCAGTATAAGTTACCTGATTAGAGCCAAATGCTAGGATTGTCAATAAACTCTTGCAGGAAGTGTAGAAATGGCGATTAGCACTCAGAAAATGACCCTAGAAGAGTTCCTTGCTTATGATGATGGCACAGATAATTTATACGAACTAGAAAATGGACAACTAATCTGGATGCCGTCTGAGAGCGAAATCAATCGCCGAATTGCTATATTTTGGTTAGCATATTTGCTCCAACAGGGTATTCCCTCCTATCGATTGTCCATGAAGATGGAGTCTTACTCGATCGCAAAGAGGCAAGAGCGATCGCCCTAGTACGGGAAAATCGCAGAGATTCATAGTCACAAAAAGCAGCGATCGGATCTGATTTTTGGTTGAGGCATTTGGCGACAACATAGGCATCTTCTAAAGCAGTACAAGCCCCTTGTCCCATTGTTGGTAGCATTGGATGGGCAGCATCACCAACTAAGGTAATATTTTGCTGACTCCAGGGTTGAGTTGGAGGGCGATCGTATAAATCTGTGGTGACGCTCTACGACGGCTAAAAGCCGTGTAGCTTCTTAGGCAACGCATGAGGCA